>JACSRG010000389.1 GCA_014879865.1 Anaerolinea sp. | reverse complement strand
GCAGGCAGGAGCTGGGTGACGATGGGCGACGTTCATCCAAGCAGCGTGGTCAACGGTCAGCTTGAAGTGCTGCCCGCCAGCCGCTTGCAGCCGGGGAACTACGTGATTCAGTTGGTCGTCGTCGGGCTGGACGGCAATTACGTTCAGCAGCCGTATCAAGTGCCGTTTACAGTGCAGTAAGTCATTAGCGATTAGCTTTTAGCATTTAGCTAAAGCTCAAAAGCTGATCGCTAACGGCTAATTGCTAACAGCTAAGGAGCTAAAGATGGGCGCACCCGAACACCGCGAGAAAGCCGGACATGATCCCGTCACCGTCGCCATCGTCACGGTGAGCGACACGCGTACGCCGGAAACCGACGTGAATCGCCAGTACATCGAGCGGCGGCTGACCGAACTCGGTCACATGGTGGCAGCCTACCGCCTGATCAAGGATGAGCCGGAGCAGGTCTCGGTCGCGCTGCATGAGCTGTCGCTGCTTTCCAGCGTGCGGCTCATCCTGTTCAACGGTGGCACGGGCATCAGCCCACGCGACACGACCTACGATGTGGTCAGCCAGATGATCGAGAAGCCGCTGCCGGGCTTCGGTGAGTTGTTCCGCATGTTGAGCTATCAGGAGGTCGGCGCGGCGGCGATGCTCAGCCGAGCGACGGCGGGCGTGTACAACAAGACGCTCGTCTTCTGTATGCCGGGGAGTCCCAACGCGGTACAGGTGGCGCTCGAAAAGCTGATTTTGCCGGAGATCAATCATCTGGCGTGGGAAGTCGTCCGTAAATGATGCGCAGCCCGATCTACCGCCTGATTCAGGTCATCACGCTGATGATCGCAGCGGTCTTCGCCGTGAGCGGGTTTTTCGGGCTGCGGGAATTGGCATGGCGGCATGATGCGGCGGTCAACACGCAGTTGTTGAGCGGACTTGTCCTCAGCGCGGTCGCCATCGGTGTGCCGGGGCTGCTGTACATCCTGTTCGGATCGACGATTTTGCGCGTCTTCAGGATCGACTGGATGAGTTTGCAGTTCGGCGCGCTGGTCGGGATGATCCTCTACGGCGTCTATAACGTGATCACGCCGCTGACCGCCGAAAGCAACCGCTTCGACCCGGCACGGCGGCTGCTCACGGGTGGAATCGACGGGCTGCTGATCGGCGCGATGATCGGCGGGGTGGTGATGTTTATCAGCGGACGAGCGCTGGCGTTCAACCGCACTGATCTGCTGCGCTACCTGACGCTGTACGTCGTGGTCATCGGCTTGGCGTGGTTCGTAGTGGTGTTCTCGACAACGACCAACATGGCGGATGTCCTAGCGCTGGCGGTCACGGTGCTGATTGTCGGCTTGATCAAGGTGATCGTGCTGCAACTGGATCGGCGCAGCGCATCCGACGCGGAGTAGCGCGCCTGAGGATTACGCTGGTTCAAGCCAGTACGTGCAGCCTCGACCTTCGGCTGTCCAGCCGATCAACCCGTTATAGTTCACTTGATACCAATAGCTTCCGTTCGCCCATGCTGCTTGCGACAGCACCGTAAAATACGCTCCACCGGGGATGTAGCCGAGAACGTACCCGTTGTAACCGGGGTTGCTGCGCAGACGATTCGGCAAACCGGGCGTCACACGAGCGATCATGCCGGAGGTCAAGCGCGGCACACCGCACACTGGGTTTGTTGGAACAGGGGTTGGCGTATAGGCAGGTTCAGTCCAGTAAGTATTCCACTGACCTTCGGGCGTCCAACCTGTCACTCCGTTATAGGTAACTAGCCACCATGTGATCCCGCTGCTGCAAGCCGGACCGCCGACCACGTAGAAGAATCCTCCTGCCGGGATATACGCGAAGATCGCATTGCCGTTGCCCTGTACGGGTTCGGCGCGCACTACATTCGGCAAACCGGGGGTCACGCGCCCCTGCGCCCCCACATACAACCGTGAGGAAACGGACATACAGTAGGCTTGCGCCTGAGTTGAGGAAACAGCTACCGCTGTCAAACTGAGGATAAGCGCCAAGGTGATGACCAAGGTTCGACGGATCATAATGTCGTCCTAGTGGAAAATGTGTCCCGCACTGATTCACATTATCTGACCAGCCCCTGAGTCGTGCCTGTCCTCAGTCTGACGATTGATCTACGATGCGGTTAGAAATTGGGTAGAATCACTGTGGAGTGGTATCGAGTTCCAGTTCGTCAAGGACGAGCACCCGAATTTCGGTCACGCGCTTGATACCCACATCATTGGTGAGAAAAGCGTCACAGCCGGATAGGATCGCGGTGGCGATTTGGAGGGCGTCAGCGAGTTTCAAGTTGTATTTCGCGCGGAGGATGGCTGCACGTTCGGCAACGATTTCGCTAATCGGATTCAACGGTAAATTTTCCCGATCTTGCAGAAAATCCCGATAATCGTCTTCTAGCTTTACGTCTTTCAGCTTAAGCGGTTTCACAAGGGTCTCAGCAAGGGTGATGACGGAAGATTGCGCTTCGAGCTTGTCTTGTTCGATCAAGCGAAGAACGTATTCAACCGCGTTGGCATACTCTGGATGATTCTCAATGAAGTAGATCACGCAAACGGTGTCGATTGCGATCCGTTTGACATCCTTGAGTGCCTCCACCAGTCTCATGGCGTCACATCTCGATCTTCGCGCAGTTGATTGACATAGGCTTGGGCGTCAAGATCGCGCACATGCTCCCCCACACCTCGAAATGAGAGCAAGCTGCGCCGCTTCTGCGGACGCTCGACCGGAAGCGTACCGACAACATGCATAATCAATTGCTTTCGCTCCTCTGGTGGCAGCGCCTCGACGACGGCAATCGCTTCTTGCAGGGTCATTTGAGTCAGCTCCAACTACACCTTCACGATGATTTTAGCACAATCGCGGTTACATCTGTGGGTGTTTTACAAGGCGGACGCGCCGTTGCGCGTCCGCAAGTCGTAACAACAGTCCATCAGTTGATTGGTTGCAGACTTTACACACTCCCGTACTGCTTGATGACCTTGCGCGCGATGACCATGCGATGCACTTCTGATGCGCCGTCGTAGATGCGGAAGGCGCGCGCCGACTCGTACCACTTGCTGAGGGGCAGATCGCGCGAGATGCCCATGCCGCCGCAAATCTGGATGGCGCGGTCGATCACCCGGTTGACCGTTTCCGCGACGAACACCTTGCACATCGACGTTTCCTGCCGCGCCTGATCGCCCTGTTCGAGCAACCATGCCGCCTGCTGCATCATCAGCCGCCCCGCGTGCAGTTCGAGCGCCGAATCCGCCAGCATCCACTGGATCGACTGGTGTTCGCTCAGGTGCTTGCCGAACGCCTCACGCTCGGCGGCATACCGGGTGGCGATTTCCAGCGCCCGCTGCGCGATCCCTGTCCAGCGCATACAGTGCGTCAAGCGGGCGGGACCCAAGCGCGCCTGAACCAGCGCATAACCGTCGCCCTCGTTGCCTAAAATCGAACTGTGCGGCACGCGCAGATCGTGGAATTTGATTTCGGCATGTCCGCCGAGATCGTCAAAGCCCATATGCGGGATGTCGCGCACGAATTCGATCCCCGGCGCATTGGCGGGAGCGATGAAGATCGTCGCGCCTTTGCTCGTCGGCACGTCGGGATTACTGCGCGCCATGATGAGCAGGAATTCTGCCCCTGTGCCGCCGCTCGTCCACCACTTATGCCCGTTGATCACCCACTCGTCGCCATCGCGGACGGCGGTAGTGCGCAGCATGTTCGGGTCACTGCCGACGCCGGGGGCAGGTTCAGTCATGGCGAAACCGGAGTGAATCTCCCCGGCTGCCAGCGGACGCAGATAGCGTTCGCGCTGGTCGGCGTTCGCGTAGTGGTTGAGCAGGTGCATGTTGCCTTCGTCGGGTGCGGCGCAGTTGAGCGCGAGGATGCCGAGGTGACTGCGCCCTGCCGCCTCGAAGACCGGCACGATCTCGCTGAGGGTCAAGCCCATGCCGCCCAAATCCGGCGGAAGCTGCGGAGCCCATAACCCGGCGGCTTTGGCTTTCGCGCGCAGTTCCATCAATCCGGCGGCGCTCAATCCCTCGCGCGAGGCGAGCGTGCGGGCTTCGACGGGGATGACTTCGGTATCGACAAAGGCGCGGACGCGCCGCACAATCTCATGGACATGAGGGGCGTAAGTAAAATCCATCGTGAGCTTCCTTGTGCCTAAAAGTATATTTGCACTTAGGGGACGAACGTTGTACCCTGTGCCTTATTCTAATTCTTTACGACTTGAATTGCTCATGACCCCAGAAATTTTACGAGAACGATTAGCCGAATACTTGACCGAACAGATCGGCGTCGCCGTGACGATTGAAACGGCGGCAATCTTGGCGGGTGGAGCGTCCCGCGACATGTGGGTGATCGACGCGGTGATCGGCGGCGGGCGCGAACGCTTGGTCTTGCGTCGCGATCTGCCCACGTCGATGCACGAGGGCGCGCTCACGCGGTTGCAAGAGTTCCGCCTGATGCAGCTTGCCTATGGCGAGGGCGTCAGGGTGGCGCGACCGCGCTTCGTCCACGCCGAGGCGGATTTGCTGGATGGCGCGTTCTTCCTGATGGATTACGTCGAAGGGATCGCCATCGGGCGCAAGGTGGTCAGCGTGCCGGAACTGGCGGAAGCGCGCCGCCGCCTGCCTGATCAAATGGCGGAGCAGTTAGCGCGCATCCACCAGACTGATCCCTCCCGCCTAGAGTTCTTGCGCCGTCCACCGCCGGAAAGATCGCCCGCGCATGAAGCCATCGCCGAGACGTATGAAATCTTGGACCGGCTGAACGTGAGCAATCCGGCATTCGAGTACGCGCTGCGCTGGGCGGATCGCCACGCGCCGACCTGTGACGCGCTCACGCTGGTACATGGCGATTTTCGCATCGGCAACCTGATCGTCAACCCGGATGGTCTAGCCGCCGTCGCCGACTGGGAGTTCGCGCACTGGGGCGACCCTGACGAGGAACTCGGCTACCTGTGTATGCGCGATTGGCGCTTCGGCATGGGACATCTGCGCATGGGCGGGATCAGCGACCGCGAACCGTTTTTGCAAGCATACGAGCGCTACAGCGGGCGAACGGTCAACCGCGCTGCCGTCGATTTCTGGGAACTGCTCGGCAATATCCGCTGGGGCGTGATCTGTCTGGCACAGGCGAACCGCCATTTGTCCGGGCGCGATCCGAGCGTCGAACTGGCGAGCTTGGGGCGGCGCTCCGCCGAGATGCAGTATGAAATGCTCAATCTGATCGCCGCGATGGAAGGGTGAATCATGGTAGATCGTCCAACGCTCGAAGAATTGATCGACGCCGCGCGGATGCACATCGAAACCGAGGTCATCCCGGCGATCAAAGGGGACGCCAAACTGTACTTTCAAACGCTCGTGGCGATCAACGTGCTGCGCGTGGCGGAGCGCGAACTCACGCTCGGTTGGAGTCACCTGCAAGCTGAGTGGCGCAGATTGGATCGGCTGGAAGGCGAGGCGCAGATCATGCCTGCCAGCCCGACCGAAGCCGCCGCCGCGCTGCGCGTCCGCAATGCCGGGCTGTGCGGTCGCATCCGCGCCGGGGCGTATGACGCTAAGGCAGGCGAACTGGTCGCGCACTTGCGGGCAACGGTGCGCGAGGCGCTCGAAGTGGCGAACCCCAAATTTTTGCAGACCGTCGAGAGCGAAAAGCCCGCATCGGCGGTATGATCGGCAAACATTGTCAGGTTAGAACGAGTGTGTGCCATGTTGACACATGAACTGATAAGCGAACTGAACAATCTCAACCGGGTGGAGAAGCTGCGAGTTGTTCAAATGCTGGTTAATTCGTTGGCAAATGAGGACTCAGAATTGTTGGCAGGCAGTGCTGAATATGAAGTCTGGTCGCCCTACGATTCGGCGGATACGGCATTCGCGTTAATGGAACTGCTGCAGCAAGGTAAACACCAGTCCATTTCCGAAGTTGAATAATGTCCACACACCCGCTTGGTAAACTGATCCACGAATATCGCATCAATCAAGGCGAACTGGTGCGCCGCATCGCGCTGCCGCTGATCGCCGCCGCGATCCTGTTCTTCATCATCCGCCGTGTCGATCCCCTCAGCCTCGACTGGATCGCGCAGGCGCTCGGCGTCCTCATGCTGCTGCTGGTCGGCGCGTTCACGGTGTGGATGTTCTCGTCGGTTGCCCGCGCGCTGATGCTCGCGCCGCGCATCCGCGTGTACGAGAAAGGCGTCGCGGTGGTCTCGCCTGCCGGAGAGCAAAGCTGGCGTTGGGATCAGTTCACGCTGTTCTACGGGTGGTTTACGGGCTGGCGGTTGATGAACGCCATTACGATCACACGGACGGGCGCGCACAAATTCTATGCCGGCAGCACATTGGCGCTGCAAGTCACGCAGCTTTACGACCAACCGACGCAGTTGTACAGTCATATGGCGACCAACATCGCCAAAGCGATGCTCCCGCACCTGATCGCGCGCTACGACGCGGGCGAAACGCTGTCCTTCGGCGCGGTGACGCTGGCGAAAAGCGGTCTGGTCATGGGCGGGCAGACGATCCCGGTCAAGGACATCAAGAGCCACGACACGAAGCAAAAGCAGATCACCGTGTACGGAAAGGGGCAGCAAGTCCTCGCGCAGTGCCGCCTGCAAAACCTCCCCAACGTGACCGCGTTTTTAGGGATGCTCAACTACATCACACAGAAGAGGTAATCTGCCAGCCGAAATCCGCAAATTGACTTAAAATTTGTACGAAAAATAATAAA
>JACSRG010000314.1 GCA_014879865.1 Anaerolinea sp. | reverse complement strand
GCATCAGATGCCGTGAGCGAGATCGACAGCGAAGATGCTGCTTACTGGAACGTTGAAGGCATTGACGCTGGCAGCGATGCAGTGCCAGTGGACGAGCCGGATCCACTGTTCGCCCTAGCGCTGGAACTGGGCGCGACGATCATCCCAGTCGACGAACAGTCCCCGCTTGAAAAAGCGGCAGCGAAGGAAGTCGTAGTGCGTCCGGTCGAAACCATCAACGCTTATCTGGAAACAGTTCACCTGATTGCCGACGGGAACGAGTGGGTACGCCTGCGTGCCGACCTGCTGACGCTGCTCGACGGCGGCGCTGCGCCGGAGATCGCCGCGTGGCTGACCGAACATCATATCGTCTTTCCGAGCTGCGAGATGGAAGTGGCAGAGAAACTGCTGTCGCTAATCGGCAGTAGTGGCGAAAATACGCCTTCCGTCCACGTCGTCAAACCGCAGCATCCGCTTTCATCGAAGCCGCAGCGCCGGACCGAACGGACGGTGATCGCCTTTCCGCAGCGCGAAGTTGAGGATGAAATCCCGCTCACGCAGCAGTTGGCGTTGTTCTGATGCCATGCGCGACGAACGCGATACGTTTTTCGCGGCGCTGCTGGCACCCTATCCTCAAACCTGCCTCACGCTCACCGCCATCTACCCGGATGGAAAACATCGCACGCCTTCGCGTCATATTCCAGTCAACGACATCCCTGCATTGCATGACGCGCTCGAACGACTGGATGCGGCGAACAATCAGGAGTGGGGCGCGTATTTCGCGGTCGGGCTGCGTCGTCCGGGGTTGAACCGCTGGCAGCGTGGCGGCACAGCGGATGTCGTTGCGCTTCCTGCGCTGTTCGTCGATGTCGATGATCCATCGCTCGACACACTCAGACGGCTGCAAACTGCGTCGCCAGCGCCATCGTGCATCGTACACAGCGGCGGTGGGTATCACGCTTATTGGTGGCTGGATACACCAACGCCTGATCTCGAAACTGCGCGTCGCCTGCTGCGTGGATTAGCCACTGCGCTGCGCGGAGACATGCTCAGCGTTGCCCAAAGCCTGCGCGTTCCATCAACGATGAACACCAAACCATCCCGACATCATGCCTGCTGTCACCTGATCGAACTCCACGAGCAGCGCTACACGCTGGATAATTTCACCGCTTACCTGCCAGTATCTCCAGTATCGCAGCGCGTCACACGCCGCCGCGCCAGCTTTCAAGCTTCACCATACATCCCCAATCCCGATTCAATCGCACAAGTGACGAATGCACTGCTCGCGTGCGGCGGCAAACAACGTGGCGATTGGCTCAATGGCGCGTGTCCGTTTCCCGAACGACACAAACACGATGACCAGCATCCCAGCTTCGGGTTCAACATCCGAAGCGGATACGGCTTCTGCCACGTCTGCGGCACGCTGCTGCTCAAAGACCTGTGCGTGGCACTGGGTATTCAACCATTCAATTAAACCCGAAGGGAAGTGATGCCCGTCTCCAAAACGCCTTTCTCAAGCCGCCATCTCACCCTCTAAATTAGTGAAAGGAAACGCCTCATGGCAAAGAAGAACGCCAAAGCGCCGACCGTCATCACGCTCACGCTGCCCGACAGCGAGAACGATGAACGGCACGGCACGCTGCTGATCCAGCGCGGCGATCTCGCGCACGTCCGTCAGTTCGCCTACGCCAACCTGTCCGACATCACGGTGATTATCAAAGACGGCGTGATGGCGATGTCCGCCGTCGAAGCCGAACCGCCCATCATCACCGAACTACCACCGCCAACAGCAACGCCAGCCAGCAGCAAGAAATCTACACCGCCGCCCGCGCCCACCGAACCGACCGTCGATATTCCGCTCAAGAAGGGCAAGAAGACGGTCAAGATCAGCCACCTCAAACTCACCGGTGGGGAAACGGACGCTGCCGCTTATCGTCAGGCGGTGCAGCTCGCCGCCATCCTGATCGACGGCAAGTTGTGGGACGGCGAAACGCCGATCCGCATCCCCGACGTGTATGCGCTGGCGAAGAAGATGAAATTTCTGACAGCAGCAGATATGGCACTGTTCGCGCTGGATGACTTCGTGCAGGTTGGTGAATCCACCGACGGTGACGAACTGCCCGCCGCTGAAGACGATGATTCGCTCATGCTTGAAGCGCCGACTTCGCCTGTGATCTCAGCCAACGGACATCACGCCAACGGCATCTCCGACTAAACCGCCCTGCTTTAGATCACCTCACAAGAAAAGGACAATTTCACCATGACCGACCAAAACCAGAACCCTTCGTCCCGTGTGTTCAAGATCGGCGCGACGCGCATCGTCGAAGACCCGTCGATGTCTTCGCTCGATAACAACGCTGTCCGCGATGTACTCAAAACCAGTTACCCGGAGATCGCCAACGCCACCATCCGTGAGCGTGAGGAAAATGGACTGCGCGTCGTCGAGTTTTTGCCGCAGCCGGGGCGTAAAGGCTGAGGGCAATGGGCGGCATTCCATTCGGCTTGGACGACTTACGTCACTGTCTTTTGTCCATCGCGCCGGTTGAACTGAAGGGAATGGGGCTGCTGCGCAAGCAGCCCCACCTAATCAGCGGCACGGCGCGCCTTCCGCGTGAAACATTGGTCGAAGCCGTGACCGAACTCGTCGCCTACACCGGACGCTGCGCGGCAGCGGTGCGTCAGTTGGCGAATCTCACACCCATCCCACTGTTGAACGTGAGTGTGCTGGAGTTCGGCGTATGAACGCGATCACGGCGATTTACGACCTTCTGGCGGTTGCTCTGACCACCGATCCGCTGCTTCTGCTGGCATCGGCTGCTGCCACCTTCGATCCGTTCTGGGACGACTTTGAAGACGAGATTGATTACGAAACCGACCCGATGACGATTGCCTTGCAAGTCACACGCGGCGCGTTCCCCGACATCTATGCCGACGCGATTGAGCGGATGCGAGCAGGCGCACCGTATGCCGAACTGGATCGGCTGCTGTGCAAGGCGATTTCCGCGAAGGGCATCCCGCTCGACGACATCGAAACCATCGGTTGGGGGATACCACTGGTCGCGCTCGGCATCGAACTCGAAGACCCGGAATTCTACGCTGTTCACAGCGACCTGCTGCCAATCCTTGCGCCATTCGGCATCCAGATTCCCGAAGGGAAGACCTATCGCATTGATGTGCCGGAAGGCATTCGTCAGGTCGGCAGCGCCATTGCTAACTGCCTGCACGAACAAACCGACCCCGTGTTACAGCAGGTCAGTTGGCTGTTCGGCTGGCTGTTTTCCTGCACCGGCAACTCGCTGGTGGATTACAGCGACGAGATGCTGAGTGAAATCCAGCCGCTCTCGTGGTCAAAGGAAGACATCGCCTTCGCTGTCGAGATGATCGAAGAAGCGAACGGCATCATGCGCGATGCGATGGCGGGTCTGGACACCCTCAAGACCACGCCCGATCTCATGGCAGCGTTGGAGCGCCACGTCACCACGCTCTATCGTGAAATGAAACAGAAAGGCAAGCTCAATGAACAATCCATCCGACTGGAATGGACAAGTTTTGGTGGCGGCGCTGAACGAGCAGCCGTCGCTGACTCTGAATTTTTACTCGTTCGGAGTGATGCTGCGTAAGTCCGACGGCGACACCACAACCGAATATCCTGTCGATCCGGCGCAGGTCGCGCTGGCGCTGGCGGCGAAAGTTACGTTCGATACCGGGTTGCTCGGCGGCAATACGCTGCTGGTGCGGCAGGAAGGCGTGAAAAAGACCATCATCGAATACCGTCCGCCACAGAAGACTGGGGTGTTTCTCGACGGTTCGGACACCGCACTGCGCGTGCCACTGCCCGGCTTGCTCATGATTCGGGTCACGGCAGAGGATAAAGCACCGGTCTACGGTGTCTACGCGGTCAAGCGTCGTCCCGAAACGCTCGATATTCCGCTGTTTCATGCGCCGCTGCCGAACGTGTTTGGCTCCGGCGCGATCTGCTGGGGGACGGTGCAGCGCGTAACCGACACCGCCTTACAGGGTGCGGGACTCGCGGAGGACTGGACGATGCTGCTCGGCTCGTCGTTCGGCGATCACGCCGTCGGCGGCAAGAGCAAGCGCCAGTCGCGTGACATCCGCAAGCTGCTGATCGATCTCGAAGCGCAGCAAGCGCGGCGGTATCCGACCGGCGATCTGATTCCGGTCAAGAAAACGCTGGCACAAGTTCTCGGAGATGAGACGAAATGAACGTTTTTGATCCGAATACCCACATACAGACCGTCGTGATCGTTGGGTTAGGCGGGACGGGGGCGCAGGTCGCTCGCATCGTGGCGCGCATCGTCTATGACATGCGCCGCGTCCGGCTGCACACGCCAAGTATTCTGCTGGTCGATCCTGACATCGTGGAAGAAAAGAACGTCGGGCGGCAGATGTTCACACCAGCGGACGCCACGCTCAGGCTGCCCAAAGTCGAAGTCGTCGGCAGACGCCTGAACATGGCACTCGGCTTGGACATCGCGTGGAGTGTCGAGCCTTTCGATGCCGAGAAGCACGGCAGCCGCTATGGATCTCAGTTGGTAATCGGCTGCGTAGATAACCATCTAGCGCGGCGCGAACTGCACAAGGCGCAGGGCATCCTGATTGGCGCGGGCAACTACCGCGATGGCGGGCAGGTCGTTATCGGTAATGTTGCCGACCCGGAACAGATGCGGCGGCACATCGACGGCAGAGACGGCAAATACGCTTATCTGCCGAAGGAAGGGTTGCTGTTTCCGGCATTGCTTGAACCCGAAGCGCCCGCATCTGCGCCGCAGACCGATCTGTCTTGCGCCGAACTGGTGCTGCGCGGTGAGCAGGATGTTTTGGTGAACGACTGGATGGCATGTGCAGTCGGTCAGTATGTCTATGCCATCCTGCGTCGTCAGCCCGTCCGCACCTTCGCCAGCTTCATCAGTCTTGATGGGATGAGCGTTCGCAGCCTACCGATCTGCCGAGATGAACTGCTGCCGTATTTACAGGAGGCATAAGGATGCTGCACTGCAAACGCCAGAACATCCACCGCTCGAAACTGCCGTCGCCTGGCGCAGTCGGTCATATCGTTGGACTGAGCACAGTCAATCCGCGCCGCAAGTGTATCGTCAGCCACTATCCGCTCTGCGACAGCGGGGATTATCGGTTCAGCGTTGGCATTCACACGGTATTCGTCAGATTTCTCGATAACGGCGAGATCGCACGATTTAGCGGCTTCTGGTTTGAGGCGCTGCCATGACGACGCTGACCCATCTCGACTGGCAGCCGGTCATCTTGCTCAAAGTCGTGCGTTTGCCGTTCGGCGGATGGGGCGGCATGTCGCTCAGACGCGCCTATCTTGCGCTGGACGATGAGCGACTGCTCTACGCCGATTGGACGCTCGAAGCGGATGAGCGCGCCAAAGCCGTTGTGTGTATGACTGGCTGGATGCTGACGGAGATGCCGGATACCGCTTTCATCCTGCGCGGAAAAGGCGCAAAGCTTCTCCCGTCCGGGACATGGGTGCTGCCTTATACTGAGAGCGTGTTTTCCCTCTACGGCGTCGCCAACGCCATGCTAACCCGCCTGATCCGGCACATCGACCAACAGCCGACCGACCCGCTCACGCTCTCACTCCTCTCCCGTCTAACCCAGCTTCTTTAGCCAAAGGACAATCTCATGACGCAAGACCTGAATACTACTGCAATGCAGCGGTATCACGACCGCTTTGACAATGACCAGTACAGCGCCATTGGCGAATTGCTGGCATCCAATCTCTACACGGAGCGCGATGACCAGCGCGTCATAGACGGCATGATCGCCGTGCAGAATACCGCCTTTGAATTGTGTGAACACTCCGATTTCGATGAAGCATGGCATAAGCTTGCCGTGTTCTGCGGACAGCATTCGATCTCGTTTCACACCGTCGACGCGATGCGGGACTTTCTACGTCGTTTCTCGCATGATGACACGCGCATTGACGATTTCGAGGCGACCGCCAAAGGGATGCTGCGCGCATACAGCGGACTGGATGATCTCAAGACCGCGACGGCACACGCGAATGGTGTTCACGGCTGGCGCGGACGCATGGCATACGAGCTGCTCGCTGCCGTCGAGTATCTGACCCACACGGCGATCACGCTGCTGGCGCACGGCGACGAGACGTACACCCGCGAAAAACTCAAAAACGGACTGCACCGGATCACTGGCGCGCTCTATGAAGGTGTGCGTCACAGCGAACAGCCATCGTTGTACAACTTCCGCAGCACCTACTTCCCCGACGAGCGCGATGCCTGACCACCTTCGCTGCTGCCTATTCTCGCCCTGAATATCCCCCATCACCGTGACCAAACCGTTCTCGCGCCCGAGCAGGCCAGTCTGCATTGATGTGGGCGCTTGCAGTGTGCCGGGCTTCCCACGTTGGCGCAATCCACATCACCTACTTTCGCTGCGGGATTGCTGCCATCGCTGCCATTCCTCACGCGCACAGCCGTCTTTGCCCGCGTTGTGCTGACCTTTCCGATCACCGCTTTCATTCCCCTCTGACACGCGGACTTGCCGATCCGGTCATCTGCTGCTCGTTACGCCAAGTTTCTCCTTCGGCGCAACGCTTTGACCATCTGACCTGAAAACGTGCCGATTTGTCGCTGACCATCCTAGCAGCCGCGCTGTCCGTCAAAATCCTACAGATTTCGCTTGACCTGTTTTTGTCTGGCTTGTGCCGTTTCACTCAACAAAAACAGGTAGCGCCCTACGG
>JACSRG010000930.1 GCA_014879865.1 Anaerolinea sp. | reverse complement strand
CGCTGCCTGCGCGCCTGCCGCAGCTAGCCCGCCCGAACAGGCGCGGATCGTGACCCACACACCCGCCCCGCCGATCTCCATCCTCCCGACGCACACGCCGCGCAGCATCGATTCGCCGTACTTCGTGACCGTATCGCCGATCAACCCCATGCAGCCTAGCCCAACGGTTGCCGCCAGCCTCACACCTACGCTGACCGATTCGCCTGAAGCAGCGGAGATGATCGGCACTTCTGTCGAAGGGCGGGCGCTGACCGCCGACCGCTTTGGCAGCGGATCACAGACGCTTGTTCTCATCGGCGGCATTCATGGCGGCTACGAACAGAATACTGTCCGTTTGATGGAGGAGTTGAGCGTGCATTTCCGCGCCCACCCCGACGCGATCCCGACCGGAGCGGCACTCGTGATCATCCCGGTCGCCAACCCCGACGGCTTGGCACGCGGACAGAACTCCGCCGGACGCTTCAACGGGCACGGCGTCGATCTCAATCGCAACTGGTCATGCGAGTGGTCAGCACAGGCATACTGGCGCGATCAACTGGTGAGCGCGGGCGCGTCGCCGATGTCCGAACCGGAAACACAGGCAATCGCCGCTTATCTGCTGCGGATTCAACCGGCGGCAGCCCTGTTCTTTCACAGCGCGGCGAACGGCGTGTTCGCGGGGAACTGCAACGGCGATCACGGTTCGGCGGCACTGTCAGAAGTTTTCGGCATCGCAGGGAACTACCCATACCGATCTGCCTTCACTGCCTACCCTGTGACCGGGACAGCACCGTCGTGGGCGGATGGACAGGGCATCCCGTCGGCGGATGTCGAGTTGACGAATCAGACCGATACCGAATTTGCGCGCAATTTACGCGCTGTGCTTGCCGTGCTGGAATGGATTGCGGAGGGATAAATGCTGCGGAATCGCCAGAGTGCTTACGAATCCGCGCCGCTGGCTGAACTACTGGCGGTGCTGCTGCGCCAGTTCAAGCGCCCGCTGAAGACGCGCGGCGTTGACCTGACCGACGCCGACGCCGAACGCCTCGCGGAGTCGATCACCGCGCAGACGGAGATCGGCGCGCCGGGTGCAGCCGTGCGATCTGCGCTGGCGGAACTGGTCACGGAAAGTGAAGGGGTGCTGGCAGGCTGGAATCTCACGTTTGAGGTGGCGCTCGATACGCCAATGGAGCAGATTCCCGGTTGGGAATCGACCGCCGAGTTTCTAGAGATCGCCAATGTCAAGTCGAACGCGGAACTCCGCATCTCGACCGGGTCGATTCTGCTGCTGGCGCTCGGCGACGACAGCCGGATCGGGCATGTGCGCTTCCTAGCAGATCGCGCCGATCTCGGCGCTGACCTCGATACCATCCTCGCCCGCCGCCTCCTCGACTTCAAAGGCTAGCAATCAACCGCAGAGGGCGCAAAGAACGCAGAGAAAAGAAGTGATTTTACTCCTCTGCGTTCTCTGTGTTCTCTGCGGTTCAAGGTCTTTTCTCTCTTTACCCGTCGGTGGCGATTTGCTCGTCCGTTTTGCCGAAGCGCCGCTTGCGCGTGCCGTAGTCGATCAGCGCCGAGCGCAGTTCTTCCTCGTTGAAGTCGGGCCAGTAGGTCGGCGTGGAATAGAGTTCGGAGTATGCGCCCTGCCAGATGAGGAAGTTGCTCACGCGCAGTTCGCCGCTCGTGCGGATGATCAAGTCGGGGTCGGGGAGGTCGCTGGTGTACAGGTAGCTGCTGATCAACTTCTCGTCGATCTGCTCTGCCGGGACGCCGTCCTGCACGATGCGGCGCACCGCCCGCACGATCTCGTTGCGTCCGCCATAGTTGAAGGCGATGTTCAAGATCAAGCGGCGGTTGTCTTTCGTCACCGCCATCGCCTTGTGAATCTTCTTCTGCAAACCAGAGCTGATCCCGTCCAGTTCGCCGATGTGCCGGAGCTGCACGCCGCTCTCATGGAGTTCGTGCAGTTCGCGGTCGATCACCGATTCAAGAATCTTCATCAACATCATGACTTCGGCGCGCGGGCGTGACCAGTTCTCGGTCGAGAAAGCGTAAATCGTCAAGATTTCGACTTTGAATTTGACGCACGCTTTAAGGATGCGGCGCAAGTTCTCCGTGCCTTGCCGGTGACCTTCGGTACGCGGCAGTCCACGCGCTTTTGCCCAGCGTCCGTTCCCGTCCATGATGATCGCTACATGACGCGGGACACGCTCAAGCTCGACCTGTTCGACATTCTCTGGCGCAACTGCGACCATATTCCCCTTACCCCTCACCTTGCAGCACCGCATCCGCGCGGCACGCGTACGGATCTTTAGACTTCGAGAATGTCTTTCTCTTTGGCTTTGCCCAGTGTCTCGATTTCTTCGATGAACTTGTCGGTGAGCTTCTGGACTTCCGTTTCGCCGCGCTTCGCTTCATCCTCCGAAATCATCTTTTCTTTTTCAAACTCTTTGAGGTCGTCATTGCTGTGCCGCCGGATGTTACGAATGGAGACGCGCGCTTCTTCCATGCGCTTGTGCAGGAACTTGACCAGTTCTTGGCGGCGTTCACGGGTGAGCGGCGGCATATTCAGGCGGATAACGTCGCCATCGACGTTCGGATTCAGGTTGATGTCCGAGACTTTGATCGCCTTCTCAATCGCCTTGACCGCCGTCTTGTCGAACGGGCGAATCAGGATTTGCATCGGTTCCGGTGTGGAGATCGTCGCCAGTTGGCGCAGTTCGCTCTGCTGCCCGTAATACTCGACGGACAGGCGCTCGACCAGCGCCGTACTCGCACGTCCCCCGCGCATCCCGTGCAGGTCTTGCTCATAGACTGCGACCGCAGATTTCATTTTCTGCTGCGCTTCTTTAATGATGTCTTCAATCATGCTCGTATTCAGCGCGATCTGACGCGCTCCTCCCTGACTATATACACCGATTCGAAAGTGCTTCCTTAGTTCAAAGTCGAAAGTAGAAAGTGTCTCTACTTTTCACTTTCTACTCGTCACTTTCAACTGGTTTTAGGCGTGCGCCCATCCCTGCCAACCGCGCGCCTGCCATGCCGAATACAACGCCACCGAGCCGACGGTCGCCACATTCAAACTTGCCACCGCGCCGCGCATGGGCAGCGCCAGCAGCAGATCGCACGTATCGCGCACAAGGCGGCGCATCCCTTCGCCCTCGCTGCCGAGCACAATGCCGATTGCCATGTTCAGGTCGGTCTTGTCGATGGGCGGCACGTTCGGACCAATATCCAAGCCGACCATCCACACATCCTGCTCTTTGAGATCGCGCATCGTCTGCACGAGATTGGTCACACGCGCGATCTGCAAATGCTCGACCGCGCCGGACGCCGCGTTGACGACTGCCGGAGTCACCGCTACACCGCGCCGATCCTGCAAGATCACGCCGTGAATCCCGACGGCATCGGCGACGCGCATCAGCACGCCGACGTTCTGCGGATCTTTGAGCAAATCCAGCAGCAGGATAAACGGCTTTTCGCCCTTTTCCGCCGCGCGCTCCATGATCTTGCCGACTTCGACGTAGGGGTATTCGGTGGTGCGCAGCACCATGTTCTGATGATTCGCATTTTGCGCCAGATCGTCGATGATCCGGCGCTGCACGCGCTGAATTTTCACGCCCCGCTCATTCGCCGTGTTGAGGATGTCCGCGACGATGCCCTTTTCTTCGACCGTTTCGGTGATCAACAGTTGATCGCTCTGGCGGCGCGCGGCACGCAGCGTCTCCATGATTGCCCAGTGACCGTACAGAAATTCTGCCACGTTCGCCTCAGTTCGCCTTCCAGATCGTCCCATCCGGGCGATCTTCCAGAACCACGCCGACATTCGCCAGTTCATTGCGAATCCGGTCGCTTTCCGCCCAGTTCTTATTCGCGCGCGCTTCCGCCCGCATCTTGATCAGCAGTTCGATCAACGCGGCTTCGCGTGCGCCGTTGCCCGTCTCTGCCTCGTTTTCGGGGATGACGCCGAGCACCTTCCCGCCGAGATCGGTGTAGGTCGCGTGGATCGCGTTCAGCACGTCCAAGCCGACATTCGCGCCGCTGTTCAGCAGCGTGTTGACCTCACGCGTGAGTTCTTGCAGGCTGGCGATGGCGAGCGGCGTAGTGAAGTCGTCGTCCATCGCGGCGGCGAAATCGGCGCGCGTCTTGTCCAGTACGGGCAAAATCCCGTTGCCGTCGGCGCTGCCCGCCGGTGCAGTATTCATGGCGCGCCGAGTCAGGCGTACGGCGTTATACAGGCGTTCCCATCCCCGTGCCGTGCCTTCCATCGCCCCGTCTTCATAGGTGATCGGGTTGCTGTAATGCACGCCGAGCATGAACATGCGGATCACTTCCGGGCGGAACTGCTGGAGCGCGTCGGTGATGGTGACGAAATTGCCCAGACTTTTGCTCATCTTGACCGGGTTGCCGTATTCATCCGGCACGAGCAGCGACCCGACCAGCATCCAGTAGCGGGCGAATTCGGCGTCGTTGGCACATTCGCTCTGCGCGATCTCCGACTCGTTGTGCGGGAAGATGTTGTCGATCCCGCCGCCGTGAATGTCGAAGGTCGGACCGAGGTACTTCTTCGCCATCGCCGAGCATTCGATGTGCCAACCGGGGAAACCTTCGCCCCACGGACTTTCCCACCGCAGGATGTGTTCGGGGTCGGCGCGCTTCCACAGCGCGAAATCTTCGGGATTCTTCTTCTCGCCGCGCACTTCGATGCGCGCGCCCGCTTCCTGCGCCTCGACGCGGCGGTTCGACAGCTTGCCGTAGTCCGGCGCGCTCGTCACGTCGAAGTAGACGCTGCCATCCACCACGTAGGCGTTCTCATTGCGGATGAGCGTCTCGATCATCTTGATCTGTTCGGGGATATGCCCGCTGGCACGCGGCGAAATATCCGGGCGCTGCACGCCGAGCGCATCCATCGCGTCGAAGTAGGCTTTGGTATACGTCTCGACCACCTGCATCGGCTTGGACTGCGTTTGCCGCGCCTTCTTGAGAATGCGATCTTCTTCCGTGTCGAGCAAATGCCCCACGTCGGTGATGTTCTGCACGTACAGCACGTCATAACCGCTGTAGCGCAGGTAACGCACGATCACGTCGAACGAGGTGTAGCTCTTCGCGTGACCGATGTGCGGGTAGTCGTATACGGTTGGTCCGCACACGTAAATCCCCACTCGCCCCGGTTCCAACGGCGTGAAATCCTGTTTTTCGCGTCCGAGAACATTGTATATCCGCAGCGGCATGAGTTCGTCTTTCTTTTACTTCTGGCAATTCTGTTTTGTCTTAGAATTGATTTTAACGCACAACCGGATAACGGTGTAGCTTGAGTTTCAGCCCGCATTATTATGAGTCGAGGATAGGTTACGATGGCGCAGCGTGCATACATTTGCCTGACGGATGATAACCACTGGGCGGTCGTCGCCGGAGACGGTTCGGATATTGACCGGATGATCCTCGCCGTCGGCGCGGCATTCGACGAGAACGCCATCAACGACGCCGTCGCCGACCTCGAAGCATGGGCGCAGGCAAACGACATCGAACTCGCCGCGCCGGAATTCCCGATTCTGTGCGATTGGGCGCTCGAAGACTTGATCGAGCCGGAAGTGTTCGAGCAGGTGTTTCAAGACAGGACTGAGGACTGAGACAAATATGAGAACTGAAGGTAATGGAAGGGCTAGCAGTGCAACGGGTTTTGGCTTTTCTCAGTCCTCAGTCCTCAGTCCTCAGTCCTTCATCTCTCGCCGCGAATGGCGCTATGTCGCCGTCTTCACGCTGATCGTCATCATCCTCACGACACTGCCCTACGTCGTCGCGTGGGCGAACCAATCCGACGGGTGGCGCTTCGGCGGGATGCTGTTCGGAGTCGAGGACGGCAATTCATACCTCGGCAAAATGCGCCTCGGCGCGCGCGGCATCTGGGAATTTTCCCTGTTTTACACCTCGGAAGTTCACTCGTCCGCGCCGCTGTTCTACCTCCCCTACATCGCTACGGGGCAAGTCGTCGGGCGCTTCATCCCGCCAACCGATCCGCGCCTCGCCCCCGCGCTGATGGTCGCGTTTCACGCCCTACGCGCCCTCTGCACCGCGATTTTGATCCCCGTGATGTATGCCTTCATCGCCGCGTTCGTCCGCTCGATCAAGACACGTCGGCTGGCGCTCACGCTGGCGACCTTCGGCGGCGGACTCGGCTGGCTGCTGGCGCTCACCGGGAACAACGGGCTGTTCGGTTCGCTGCCCATCGATGTGTATGTGCCGGAGGGCTTCTCGTTTCTGGTGATCTTCGGCTTACCGCACATCGCCCTCGGACGCGCCGCACTGCTTGGTCTGCTGCTGGCGGTGATGCGTACATCAACCCCGCCGCGCCCAAGCATGATATCTCATGTCCCTACACTGATCATCGCCGCCCTGTGCGGCTGGATCGTCGCGCTTGCCGTGCCGTTCTACCTCGCGCTCGCCTACGTGATTCTCGGCGCGTGGGGACTCGCCGCGTGGGCGATTCAGCGCCGCTTCCCGACACACTTGTTCACCCGCGCGGTGATCGTCGGCGTGCTCACGCTGCCGATCTTCGCCTATTTCAGCCTTCAGTTCGTCACCAACAACGCCTTCGCCATGTGGAGCAGTCAAAACGATCTCCCCTCGCCGCACCCACTGCATTACATCTTTGGCTATCTTCTGCTGGTGATTCCGGCGCTGTTCGCGGCGCGTTGGCTGTGGCGGAAAAGCAAACCTCACCCCCCAACCCCCTCTCGCCGCTTCGCTTATGGAGAGGGGG
>JACSRG010000109.1 GCA_014879865.1 Anaerolinea sp. | reverse complement strand
GGATCGCCTGCGCAACCTGCTGGTCATGGTCGCGCTCGAAAATGCCGTTCCGCTTGAAGAAGGCGAATTCTACCTGTACGAACTCATCGGCTTGAACGTACAAACCGAGTCGGGAGAAGCCCTCGGCACACTGACGGAAGTCCTCGAAACGGGTGCGAATGACGTCTATGTTGTCAACAGCCCGCGCTACGGTGAAGTGCTGATCCCTGTGCTGCCGGAGACGATCCTTGAGACGAATATCGCCGCCAAGCGCATGACGGTTCGCTTGCCCGACGGCTTGCTGCCGGAACAAGGAGCGAGTTCTAAGTAGAAAATATGCTCTCAACTACAGACTTTGCATCTATCCTTACTTTCAGATTTTCACCTCAATAGCCCTTACGTCTTCACTTGACAGCGGCGCACTGTCGCCCTTATCCTGCTCTCAACACTAGCTCATCCTGCCGGAAACGTCGTGAACGACCACCCCTACTGGCTCGGCTTCAGCCTTGTACCGGAAATCGGATTGAAACGCTTTAACCTGCTGCGCGATGCCTTCGGCGACCTGCACAGCGCATGGATGGCAGGCGAGCATGATCTGCGTAACGCCGGGTTGGACGGCAGACCGCTCGCCAATCTGATCGCCTTTCGGCATCGGGTCGATCTCGCGGCGGAAATGGCGAAGGTCGAGCGCGCTGGCGCGCATCTGCTCATCCAGACGGACGACGAATACCCGCCGCTGCTGAAGCGGATCAACGGCGCGCCGCCCCTGCTTTATGTGCGCGGATCGATCACCCCCGCCGATAGCCTCGCACTGAGCATTGTCGGCACGCGCAAAGCGACGAGCTACGGCATCGACGCGGCGGGGTATTTTTGTAAGGGATTAGCAGCGAACGGCGTCACCATAATTAGCGGTTTGGCGCTTGGCATCGATACAGCGGCACATCGGGGTGCGCTGCAAGCTGGAGGGCGCACGATTGCCGTGCTCGGCTGCGGCATTGATCAGGTCTACCCGCGTCAGAATACCGCCCTTGCCAGCGAGATTGTTCAGCACGGCGCGATCATCACGGAATTCCCACTCGGCACACCGCCCGAAGCCCGTAACTTCCCGCGCCGCAACCGCATCATCAGCGGGCTGGCGCTTGGCGTACTGGTAGTCGAAGCGCCTGAAAAGAGCGGCGCGTTGATCACGACCTCGTTTGCTGCCGATCAGGGGCGCGACGTGTTCGCCGTTCCCGGCAATATCTTCAGCCGCGCGAGCGTCGGTACGAATCAGCTTATTCAGGATGGCGCAAAACCTGCCCTGACCGTCGAAGACATTTTAGGCGAAATTAATGTCACCTATCATAGGGTAGAAGCACGCGCGCTCAGCTATGACCTCGCCCCGGCAGATGCTAACGAGGCGGCATTGCTCCCGTATTTGGGCGCAGACCCAACCCATGTTGACGATCTAGTACGCCTGAGCGGACTCCCTACGCCGACCGCGATTAGCACCCTGACCATACTCGAATTGAAAGGCATCGTTAGCCTCGTTGGACAAATGCAGTATCGCCTGATCACCTGAAAGGATGAACTTGATGGCACATAATTACGCGATGATTATGGCAGGCGGCGGCGGCACGCGCCTGTGGCCCATGAGCCGCGCCGAAATGCCCAAGCAGCTTCTCCCGTTGGTCGAGGAACATTCGATGTTCCATGTCAGCGTGGAACGACTTGCGCCGCTCTTCCCGCCGGAACGGATTTACGTCGTGGCAGGGCGTGCCCATGCCGAAAAACTGCGCGCCGACTGTCCGAACATCCCGGCGGCAAACTTCATTGTCGAGCCGTATGGACGCGACAGCGGACCGGCGGCGGCGCTCGGTCTCACCGTGATTCAGAAGCGCGATCCCGAAGCCGTCGTCGCCATCCTGACCGCCGATCATCACATCGCCAATAAAGACATGTTCCGCGCAGTGCTGGCGACGGCGAGCGAATTTGCGCAGCAAGATCGCATCGTCACGCTGGGGATTTCTCCCTCCCTGCCTTCGACCGCCTTCGGTTATATCCGGCGCGGCGCGTTGATCCAGACGCTCGACGGCTTCAACTGCTACGAATCGCTCGGCTTTACCGAAAAGCCCGATACTATCAAGGCGATCAGCTTCATCCGCTCCGGCGAGTACAGTTGGAATTCGGGCATGTTCATCTGGAAAGCCGGGCGCGCCATGCAAGAATTCGCCCGCCAGCAGCCAAAAATCTACGAGCTGATGATGCGCTTGCAGCCAACGGTGGATACGCCGGACTACGAGGCAATGCTGAATGCCGTGTGGGACGAAATCCCGCGCATTTCGATTGACTTTGCTGTGATGGAAGGCGCGGAGCGCATGGCAGTCATCCCCGTCGATATCGGCTGGAGCGATGTCGGCAGTTGGGACACACTGTTCGATGTACTCGACCTTGATCCCGACGGAAACGGTTTCAAAGGCGCATCTCCTGACCGGATCACGGTTGACACAAAGAACACACTGGTTTACAGTGACAAACTGACGGTCACGATAGGGATTGAGAACCTAGTCATCGTCGATACGCAAGACGTGCTAATGATTTGCCACAAAGACCGGACGCAGGATGTTAGGAAAGTCGTTACCATGCTGCGTGAATCCGACAACACAGACTATCTATAAAGGGTCAAAGCCGCATGAGTGAACTTCAGGCTTACTGTGTGAAGTGTAAGACGAAGCGTGAAATCGCCAACCCGCAGCCAGCCTTCACGAGCAAAGGGACGCCGGGAGTCAAGGGAACGTGTCCCGTCTGCGGGACGACGTTGTTCCGCATGGGCGCGACCGAAGCCCACGCCAACCTGCCCAAGCCGGTGATTGAAAAAACGGCGAAAAGCTCGAAGAAGTCGAAACCCGCGCCCAAACGCTCCAAGGGCACGAAAAACGGCAAGAAGGCAGCCGCCGGTAAATCCGCCAAGCCGGCGAAAAGCACGACGCGCAGTAAGCCATCGATTGGCAAACTGGTGATCGTCGAATCACCGGCGAAAGCCCGCAGCGTCGGGCAGTTTCTCGGCAAGGGGTTTGTCGTCAAAGCGTCGAAGGGGCATGTGCGCGATCTACTCGTGTCACAGCTTTCGGTTGATGTCAAGAACAACTTCGAGCCGAAGTATCGCGTCATCAACGACAAACGCGAAGTCGTCAAAGAGTTGAAAGAAGCGGTCGAACGCGCGAACGAGATTTATCTCGCCACCGACCCTGACCGCGAAGGCGAAGCGATTGCGTGGCACTTGATGGCAGCCGCCGAAATGGGAGCGGTCACGAATACGCCGATCCAGCGCGTGGTCTTCCATGAAATCACGCAGCCCGCGATTCAAGAGGCGTTCAGCCATCCGCGCGAGATCGACATGAACTTGGTCAACGCGCAGCAGGCGCGGCGCATTCTGGATCGGTTGGTGGGCTACAACGTCAGCGAACTGCTGTGGGAGAAAGTCCGCAACCGGCTGTCGGCGGGGCGCGTGCAGAGCATCGCCGTCCGCCTGATCGTAGATCGCGAACGCGAGGTCGAGGCATTCGTCCCGCAGGAATACTGGACGCTGGATGCAAAACTGCGCAAAGGACAAAACGGGGCTTCTGACCGCAAACCATTTCTCGCGCGGTTGGTCAAGGTCGGCGATCACGATGTGCACTTCACCAAGAAAGCCGACGTTGACGCGCATCTAGAGACGCTCAAACACAGTCAATACGTCGTCGCGGACATCAAGCGCGGCGAACGTGTCCGCAAGCCGTCGCCGCCCTTCACGACGAGCACGCTTCAGCAGGAGGCATCGCGGCGCTTGGGGTTCAACGCACGGCGTACCATGTCTGTCGCGCAGCAGTTGTATGAGGGCATCGAAATCGGCGCGGAAGGCTCGGTCGGTTTGATCACCTACATGCGTACCGACAGCACGTCGGTCTCGCCGCAGGCGCAAAAAGAGGCGCGCGATTACGTGAGCAAGCGCTTCGGCAAGGCGTATGTCCCGGCACGCGCTCCGATCTACAAGACCAAGACGAAAGGCGCGCAGGAAGCACACGAGGCGATTCGTCCAACCGGGACGATGCGCGAACCGGACGCGATCAAGCAGCACCTCAGCCCGGAGCAGTACCGCCTGTATAACCTGATCTGGCAGCGTTTCGTCGCCAGCCAGATGGAGAACGCGGTCTATAACACACTGCGGGTAGACATCGACGCGGGGCTGACGCCTGTCGAGCGCAAGTATCACTTCCGTGTCTCCGGCAGCACGATCAAGTTCAACGGCTTCCTTGCCCTCTACGAAGATGCTCACGACGAAGATGTCGCGCTCGACGAGGATGAAGGGCGCATTTTGCCCGAAATGACGGTCGATGAACTGCTCGACTTGATGCAGCTTCTGCCGGAACAGCACTTCACGCAGCCGCCGCCGCGCTACACCGAGGCGAGTCTCGTCCGCACGCTCGAAGAATACGGCATCGGGCGACCGAGCACCTACGCGCCAACCGTCGCTGTGATCCAAGACCGCGAATACGTCACCAAGCACGACAAGCGCCTGATCCCGACCGAAACCGGACTCGTGGTCAATGATCTGCTGGTGTCGTACTTCCCCGACATCATGGATTACCAGTTCACCGCGCGCATGGAAAATCAGCTTGACGATATCTCCGAAGGTACGCGCGAATGGCGACCGATGCTCGGCGAGTTTTACACGCCGTTCGCGTCGCAGCTCGTCCATGCGCGGGAGACAGCGCCCGCGCTCAAGAGCGAAGAGGAAATCGGGCGCGACTGTCCGGTGTGCGCCAAGCCGCTGGTGATCCGCTATGGGCGCTTCGGCAAGTTCATCGGCTGTTCGGATTACCCCAACTGCCGCCACACCGAACCTTGGCTGGAACGCCTCGGCGTGACCTGCCCGCTCTGCGGCAAGCGGCACGGCGGCGAGATCATCATCCGCCGCTCCAAGCGCGGGCGCACATTCTACGGTTGTTCGCGCTACCCGGAATGTGATTTCACGAGCTGGAAGAAACCACTGCCTCAACCCTGCCCCAACTGCGGTGGGATGCTTGTAGAAGTGACGCGCACGCGCGCAGAATGCACCAACTGCGGCAATAAGTATGGGATCGAGAAGCTGCACACCCCCAGCGCTGAACCGGCGTAACACAAAGTTGAAAGTAGAAAGTGAAAAGTCAAAAGTGCGAGTCTACTTTCAACTTTTCACTTTTTACTTCTAACCAAAAGTACTGGGTTTATCGATAGTCTTAACTCTTCAGCTTTGTTTGCGCTTTCCAACGTTTCGTGTACTATAGTCGTATCAATGTCGGATGCGCTTTCACCTGAAAGGCTTCTGTATGCAGTGGTTAAGAGATACTTGGAACGGGCTGGTTGTAGTTCTACTGAAGCCTTATTTACCGCGCTGGGCTACCATCCTCGCCCTCCTACTGGGCATCGGGATCGGCTTTTTAGGCGCGTATGTTCTGTTCCCGACGCAGTATTATGATGGTGACGTCCTCACATTGGAACAGAGCTGGCAGGATGAGTGGGTGAAACTGCTGGCGGATCGCAACGCCGCCGCCAACGCCGACGTGAGCGCCAACATCATCGAGCTACTGAGCCAGATTGACGATCCGCTCAGCGTGATCAACCGTTTGCTCAACGACCCGACCGAACAAGAAAACTACGGCAAACTGCAAGCAATTCTGCCCTATGCGCAGGTCGCGCAGGAGACCGCTCCGCCGGTTGCGCCCGTGCAGCCGAATACGACGGATAACCTGCTGCCGTTTATCGTCGTTCCGCTTGTGTCGGTGATCGTGGTCTTCGTGGTGATTATCCTCTACGGCATGTTCATTTACCCGAACCTGATCGAGCCGCTCCAGCGGCGCGGTCAGAAACCCGACCCGACTGTCGCCGCCGAGCGCGCCAACCGCGAAGAAGCCAAGAAGGTCTTTGAAACGCAGAAAACCGACTTCGCCGCGACCACCAACCTCGGCACGCCAATCATGCAGCGCATGTCTACATATACGGCGGGCTTCGGTCAGTATGACGACTCGTTCACCATTGAAGACGCGGAAGAACGCTTCCTCGGCGAGTGCGGCGCGGGCATCGCCGAAACCACAGCCGACGGAAAAGCGACCGCCGTCGAAGTCTGGCTGTTCGACAAGGACGATTTCGTCCGCACGATGACCAAAGTCTTCGTGTCGGAAGGCGCGATGACCGATCCGGCAGTTCGCTCACGCCTGCAAGAAAAAGGCGATCTGATTCTGGCACAAACGGGTGCGATCCTCACACTGGAAACCGCCGCGCTGCGTTTGCAAGCGCGTATCATCGATTTGCAGTACGCGCCGGGATCAAACGCCGCCATCCAAAAACTGACGCTGGAACTCGCCGCATGGACGCGCCCGAAGTCGAGTGTGCCTGCTGCCGCTCCGGTGATCCAGACCGCGCCGCCGCTGCCCGCCGCGCAGCCGACTCAGCCTTATGCGCCGCAGTACGCGCCGCCCCCGCCGACGCAGCCGAGTCAGCCCGCCGTGCCGCCGAGCTTCACTCCGGCAGGGTATGGCAACCCGTCCAGCGCGCCATCACTGCGTCCGGCTCAACCGGCGTCGCCGCCACCGCCTCAACCACGCTCGTCACCGGATGATGATCCGTTTGGCGGCACAGGCGACTTTACGCCCATCACTTGAAATCAAAAACGCCCGGCTGAATGTCCGGGCGTTTTGATCTTGATCGTCGCCGATACCGCATCTCTGGCTACTTGATATTCTTAATACGGAAGACGGTATCGCCGTTCG
>JACSRG010000400.1 GCA_014879865.1 Anaerolinea sp. | reverse complement strand
AAAGAGGACGAGGCGATATTGAAGACTCTACAACGACCGGCTACTTGTTTGCCCCGCACGATTCACGCACGATGAGTTTCGTCGGCAGGATTATCGACACCTGCGATTGATCGGGGAATGCTTGCTGAGTCTGTAGACTCTGGATGGCAAAGCGCGCAATCTGATGCTTGGGGATGTCTACCGTCGTCAGCGCGGGACGTACCATGCTCGCCAACTCGATGTTATCAATCGACACGACCGCGATGTCATCGGGCACACGCAAGCCGTGATCCTTGACGGCAGCAATCGCGCCAATCGCCGCTTCGTCGGTCGCGGTGAAGATCGCCGTAAACTCGACCTCGGTTTCGATGAACCGTGTAATGATGTTATAGGCAGAGACGGTCGGCGCGGCTGAATCTTCGAGGAAGGCGATCAAACGCTCATCGACCGGGAGGTTGTGTTCGAGCAATGCCTGCCGGTGACCAACCACGCGCTGATCATTCAGCCCTACGAACGCGATGCGCTGATGCCCCAGATTCAAGAGATGCGTCATGGCGCTGTGCGCCGCCGCCGCGCGATCAAACCCGACGGTGGGCAAATCCAGAACGGTTTCTTCCAGACACACGATGTGGGGGATGCGTGGCAGCATTTGATCGAGCAGTTCGCGATCCTTCTTGGTTT
The DNA here is from genome assembly GCA_014879865.1 of Anaerolinea sp. Classification (GTDB taxonomy): domain Bacteria; phylum Chloroflexota; class Anaerolineae; order Aggregatilineales; family Phototrophicaceae; genus Flexifilum. The sequence continues at coordinate 6,086 of JACSRG010000400.1, read as the reverse complement.
GCGGAATCAACGACGGCAGGATCAGGATCAGTGAAGAGACTTCCTGTTCGTGAATGTGCTTGTTGAAGAAGATCGGATCGTGCAGCGCATCCCAATACACCAGAAAGCTGATTTGCTGGCGCTGCTGGTAGGCGTAATCGTACAGCCCGGAAAGGATCATGTTGTAATACGGACGCTCGATCAGGTTGTAGCCTTTGCCGCCCGTTACGATCCCGATGGAGTTCTGCACCACATCGCTGCCCTGCTTCAATCGCTGCGCGAATTCGTTCGGGCGGTATTCCAGTTCCTTGATCGCCGCCAGCACGCGCTGACGCGTTTCTTCCGAGACTTTACGCGGACCGTTGTTCAGTACATAGCTCACCACCGAACGCGATACGCCTGCCCGCCGCGCGACATCTTCTTGGGTTACAGGATTTTGTTCTTTCATTGTCTCGTTTATTCGCTGATCTGTAGAACAACGTCCACCGGTGCTAAATCATCCGTCTCTACATGTACCACGACTTGACTGCTGGTGCGCCGGGATCGCACGAAACACGCGCCCTGCCCCCCCAACAGCACCAACGGATTTGCAGCGATCAAATCGGCGTCTCCCTCAAGCGTGAAGCGGACGACGCGCGTCTGATACGGTAGCACATTACCATATTTGTCGATAACTTGCACGGCGATTCGCGCCATGTCCGCGCCATCTGCCCGCAAGTGATCGGTGTGCGTGAGGACGCGCAGCGCGGCGGGAACGTGTGCCGCATGGATTTTCTGCTCGGCGGCGACCGTCCCGTTCAAGTAGCCGCGCACCGTCAAATCGTGGAATGGCGTCCCCCAAGGATTATACGGTTCTGACCAGCGCACCGTGAATGGCGGATGCGGGAGATGGGGGTAATGATCGACATCCGGTCGAAAACGCCCCTGATATTCTTCGCCGATCCACACTTCGATCTCGTCGCAGTTGCTAAAGACGACCAGCGGGTTATTGCCGCCGCCATTCCGATCTCCCATCGTCCAATTGGTTGCGGCATACAACACTATTTCGTCGGTGGGCGCTTTCTGGCTGCGGTAGAAATACGCCGCCATTTTCGGCAGACGGTACATATCCATGACGCCGTGATAGCAGATGCGGTCGCCGGAACCAAACTCCTTGTGCGTGTGATAGTCAAACGCGCACCAGCCAATCGCACCTGCGACATCGGCATGTCCGAATTGCAGGCTGTGCTTGCGCGCATGATGCAGCGCGTGTTCGATGCGGCGCTCCTCGTGATCCCATGTTTTCGTCGGAAACATATGCCCGACGAACTCTGTCACCAGATGTGGGCGCACGCGCGGCGTTTGCAGCCCCGGCGGAAAATCGTTGAGCGTAAACACGTCTTCGAGGAAGTGGCTTTGCAGGAACGTACGCACGCCGCCCGTCTGCCGCGTGGGATCGAGCGCACGTGCGAGCGCATTTGTGTGCTGGTAGAAGTCGTCGTCATCCGGCGACTCGTTGATGCGCACACCCCACAGGATGATCGACGGGTGATGACGGTCGCGCTCGATCATCGCTTGCAAGTCGTCCAGCGCCAACTGCTTCCACATGGCATCGCCGATATGCTGCCAGCCTGCCAGTTCCTCGAAGACCAGCAGCCCGATTTCGTCACAGCGATTGAGAAAATGCGGCGACTGCGCGTAATGTGACGTACGCACGATGTTGCAGCCAAGCTCGTGTTTGAGGATATCCGCGTCAAGTGCTTGCAAACGCTGCGGGGCGGCTGCGCCAATGTACGGATAAGTCTGATGGCGGTTGAGTCCAAACAGCTTGAGCGGCTCGCCGTTGAGGTAAAATTTGCCGTCGTCGCAAAACTCCGCGTGACGAAAGCCAAACCGCGTCATCACCTGATCGAGCAGTTCGCCGCCCTGTTTAAGCGTGACCGTCAGCGTATACAATTCCGGCTGATCGAGCAACCACAGCGCGATCCCCGTCAAGGCGGGAAAAGTCACCGTGAAGGCGTCGGCTGGGACAGCTTGCTCGTGCACGGCGATCACCTGCCCTGCCCCGTCCGTGAGCATCACCTCGGCGCGCACATCACGATGCCACTGCGCGAGTCGAATATCCGCCTCCAAACCCGGCGCGGTCAGCACGTTGAGCGGACGCGGGAAAACGCTCACGACATGGCACGGATCGACGATGCGCAGCGTGATTTCCCGGTACAGCCCCCCAAACGTCAGGTAATCGACCTGTCCGCCATACGGGGGAACGCTTTTGTCCTCGGTCGCATCCACGTAAACCGTGACTACGTTATTGCCCGCCGTTACAAACGCGGTGATGTCGAACGAGAACGGGGTGAAGCCGCCTTTGTGCGTCCCGATCAGCGCGCCGTTGATATACACCGTGCTGACCAGCATTGCGCCGTCGAAATCCAAGAATATGCGCTTGCCCGTCGCGCTTTCCGGCAGCGTGAAGCGTTTGCGATAGGTGGACACAAACTGATAATCCGCATTGTCCACCGACAGGCGGGTAAAAAGCTTGTTGGTGTGCGGCAGAGTTACGATTGAGAACTGTTCGTCACATGCATCGGCAGGGGCAAACTGCCAATCATGGTTGAACGGGCAAATAAGGCGCATCGCGCAGTCCTATAAGAGTAGCTGGAAAAGGTCTTTTGACCTGCTTGACTTTTCAATCAAGACAAGTCTATACTAAATCAACATGAGTAGTCAATACGTGTTGACAAACATGAATTAAATCTGCTTTGTCAACAATGTCTGTCTTTTTTTAAGGAGTCCACAGAATGAAGAAGTTTGTTTTTCTCGCCAGCCGGTTATTCGCGTTGATCCTCGTTCTGGGTGTGTTCAGCCGCGCTGCTGCGCAGGATGCTGGACTGACTTTGTGGGTCTATGACGACGGACGTCTCGAAGTGCTCACACAGTTGGGACAAGCTTTCGAAGCCGAATACGGCGTGCCGTTATCGGTCGAAGTAGTTGACCTGAGCGAAATTCGCAACGCCATGACGCTCGGCGCGGCTTCTGGCGAAGGTCCCGACATGATCATCATCCCGCATGACAACCTCGGTCCGATTGTCGAAAATGGCGCGGCGTCCCCGATTGACCTCGGCGACAACGCCGAGAACTATCTACCCGCCTCGATTGACGCTTTCACCTACAACGGTCAGCTTTACGGCGTGCCGTTGGCGGTGGAAAACATCGGTTTCTTCCGCAACACCGATCTCGTCGCCGAAGCCCCGGCGACATGGGACGAAGTGGCACAGGTCGGCACGGAACTGCTGGACAGCGGCGCAATTGACTCCGTAATCGGCTTGCCCGACCTGACCTACAACAGCTACCCGATTTACACCTCGTTCGGCGGCTACATTTTTGGTCGAGATGCCGAGGGTAATTTCACCGCCGATGACATCGGCATGAATAACGAAGGCATGGTCGCGGGCTTGACGTGGATTCAGTCCATGATTGACGAAGGGCTCGTCTCCGAAAACGTCGATTGGGAAGCCTCGCACGTGCAGTTTGAGACTGGACGTTCCGCCTTCATCATGACCGGACCTTGGGCGATCAACCGCTTCGAGACGGCAGGTGTCCCCTATGCGATCTCCGCGTTCCCGGCAGCAGAAGCAGGCGGCGAACCCGGTTATCCGTTCCTCGGCGTGCAGGGTCTCGTGATCAACGCCAACAAAGAAAATGCTGTCCTCGCGCAGGTATTCGCCGTCGATTTCCTCGCGACCGAAGAGAACTATCAGGCAATCTTTGACGCTGAACCGCGTCCATCGGCGTGGGCGTCCATCTTCACCGCCGCTGAAGACCCGAACACCGCCGGATTTAACGCGGCGGGCATCAACGCCGTACCTATGCCGTCGATCCCGGCGATGGGCTACGTATGGGACGCGTGGGTGAACGCTGGCGCGCTCGTCGCACAGGGTGAACTGTCGCCGCAGGAAGCGCTGGACGCCGCCGTCGAACAGATTCGCTTGCAGGTTGAAGGCAGCTAGCTCACCGGCTGACGCCTGATCACACGAGGACAAGGGATGCGGCACACCTTGTCCTCCAAAACATCCTCGTTTTTAAGTGTGAGTTCCCATCTATGAACCGAATCGTGTCACTTATTCCGAGAAACACTTATATCCTTCATGTCGCCCTGTTCGGGGTTTTCATCAGCGGGATGCTGTGGCTGATCGCCCATTTTATCAGCGACGGACTGTACCCGCTGGCGTCGGCGTTGAGCGCGATTGCCGTGTTCCTCGCGTTGGTGCTGCTCCGGCGGCACTTCACGCCGCTGCGCTGGCTCGCTATCGGGATCGCGCTGGCACTGCTGTTCACGCTCTATCCGCTGTTATATACGCTCTATCTCAGCGTGACCAACATGGGCAGCGGGCATCTGATGTCCAAGCAGCAGGCGATTACGCGCCTCGAAGCGGAGATGTATCTCGCCGAGGGCGGCGAAACGTATCAATGGGCGGCGTTTCAAGCGCCGGACGGCACGTATGCGCTGTGGTTGATCGACAGCAGTGGTACTGGCTATTTCGCGCTGCCAGATCAACCGCTCCAAGCTGATCCCCCCGGTATTGGTGCGCTTGATGAAGACAACATCCCGACGAGCATTGATGGTTACGAACGTCTGCCGCTGAACCGTACTGTGCCCATCATTACGCAGTTGAGCGCCCTCGCCTTCGGCGCGCCGCCCGACACCGTGCGCATTCGCTCACTGCGAGAAGCCGCCGCTTTACAGCCCAAATATCGTTATGATGCGGCGCAGGACGCGATCCTCGATCAGGAGACGGGCGCAGTTTATCGTCCCGTCGAAGGCACGTTTACATCCGAGACGGGTGAGGAATTGCCCATCGGCTACATCGAATTCATTGGCTTGCGCCACTTTCAAGATTTTCTCGGCAACCCGGGCTTTCGTGAGCCGCTGCTCCGCGTTTTGCTCTGGAATATTATCTTCGCCTTCAATTCAGTCTTCGCTAGTTTTGTGGTGGGCTTAGTCGTCACGCTGCTGTTTGAGAATCTCCCCGGAAAACGGATCATTCGCGCGCTGCTGATCATTCCGTGGCCGATCCCCGTGCTGATTTCGATCCTGATCTGGCGCAGTATGCTCAACCCCGACCTCGGCTTCGTCGCGCCAATCCTCGAATCGATCTTCGGCAGTTCACCCGAATGGTTTCAGAACCCGTTCTGGACGCGCTTCGCCGTCATCATGGTGAATGTGTGGTTATCCTACCCGTATTTCTACGTCATTTCCGCCGGAGCAATTCGCTCGATCCCCGGTGAAATCTATGATGCTGCCGTCGTCGATGGCGCGAACGGCTGGAAGAAGTTGTATCACATCACCCTACCGCTGCTGCTGCGCATCGTCATGCCGCTGTTGATCGCGTCGTTCACGTTCAATTTCAACAACTTCAACGTGATCTACATTTTCAACTATGGCAATCCGCCGATGGCGAACACCGTCGTCCCGATGGGGCACACCGACATACTCATCTCGTTCGTCTACCGGCTGGCGTTCATCACTTCAAATGTGACCAATTACGGGCTTGCCGCCGCGATCACCGTAATGTTGTTCGTGCTGGTGGCTGGGTTCGTCCTCATTCAGATGCGCTTCACCAATATGTTTCGGGAGACTGAGGAATGACCCACATCCGCGATTATCCTACGGTTCGCGCGCGTCAGATCAAGTTGCCTGAGCCGCGCCGACTGCTCGGTTACGCGCTGCGCTATGCGGTCGCCCTGATTCTGATTCTGTTCGCGGTGATCCCGGCGTTGTGGGTGGTATCCGCTTCGCTCAACCCGGCAAAATCGCTGATCGGCGGCACGTTCTTCCCGCAAAATCCCGGTCTCAGCAATTATCAGGAACTTGTCACCAACGAGTTTTTCCCCTACCTAACATGGCTGCTGAATTCGATCAAGATTGCCACGATCACGACGATCTTGACCGTTTTCCTTACCTGTCTGGCGGGTTATACGCTGTCGCGCTTCCGCTTCAAGGGACGGCGCGCGTTCATGACGGCGATCCTTGTGCTAAACGTCTTCCCGTCGATTCTGGCGATGGTAGCGATCTTCTCGATGCTTCAGCAGTTGGGGCTGTATGTCGAGGCGCTCGGTCTCGACACACA
>JACSRG010000307.1 GCA_014879865.1 Anaerolinea sp. | reverse complement strand
GGCTGCCGGATTGATCGGCAGCGTGACGCTGATGGTCGTCCCGACGCCTACGGCGCTTTCGAGCGAGATCGTCCCGCGATGCAGATCGACGATCTGCTTGACGATGGCAAGCCCCAACCCGCTGCCCGGAATCGCCTCGACGTTCGACGCGCGGAAGAACGGATCGTAGATGCGATCCCGCTCGTTTTCGGGGATGCCGATCCCGCGATCCTGCACCGCCAAGCGCAGATCGGTCTCGTTCGGCTCGACGCGCACAGTGATCGTACTGCCTGCCGCCGAATACTTGACCGCGTTGAAGACCAAGTTATTGACGACATGGCGCATCAGCTTGTGATCGGCTTTGATGGTGATCGGCTGAGGCGGCGCGATTAGTTCGATGGCGTGGGTATCATCGACGCTGCGCTGAATTTCGGCGACGAGTTCGCGGCAAAACACGACGATGTCCAGTTCGGCGGGAACGTAGTCCGGCATCGAGGGATCGGTATGCAGCAGCAGCGACAATTCATCGAGCAAACTGCGCAGGTGCTGAATCTGCTCGGCGATGTGGCTCAACCGCTGCTGGCGCTGTTCCGGCGTCATGCGGTCAAAATACGTGTTGAGCAGTTCGTAGGACGAGTGAATGATCGCCAGCGGAGTGCGGAACTCGTGCGACACCATGCGCATGAAGCGCGTGCGAATGGCTTGCAGCTTGCGTTCCTGCGCCAACTGCGTGTACAGCTTTTCGGTCTCCGCGACCTCAGCTTCGAGCCGCTTGCGCTTGGTGATGTCCGTCACCATCAACAGCGCGCCGATCACCTTGCCGCTGCTGTCGTGGATCGGCGCTGCCGAAATCGATACATCGAGCAGCGTGCCGTCACGGCGCATACGACAGGTCTCATAATCGGTGACGACTTCGCCTGCCAAGATCGTACGGCGGAAAGACTCCACTTCGACTTCGAGGTGTTGCGGAATGGTCATCACGCGTTTGCCGACCGCGTCTTGGCTGTTGATCCCATACAGGCGTTCCGCCGCCGCGTTCCAGAGTTCCACCCGCCAGTCGGTATCCACCTTGATGACCGCCAGCGGTGACGCTTCGATCACCGTGTTGAGCAGTTCGACGGTATCTTCGAGCATCTCGACCGTCCTAACCCGCTCGGTGATGTCGCGGTTGACCGCCACAATCCCAACCGGCTGCCCGGTTTCGTCATTCATGCGGACGATGCTGCCGAGGATGTTGAGGCGCGCTCCGTCGCGGTTGTAGTGGATGACATCGCCGTTCCATACCCCGTGCTTCTGAAACTCGCTGACAATTTGCTCACGCGGCGTCGTCGGATACTCGGAGGGGACGAGCTGCGGGAAGACTTTGCCGATGGCTTCTTCGGCAGTCCACCCGTAGATTCGCTCCGCGCCCGCGTTCCACGTCTTGATGCGATACGCCAAATCGGTCGTGATTACGGCGTCCTGCACATGCTGGAGCACCTTCGCCTGATACTCTGAATGCGCTTCGACTTGTTCACGTCGGCGCAGTTCGCGGTACAGGACGAAATAGAGGACAGTCGCGGTGACAGCGACAAAGAGCAGCCCTTTGCTCGTCTGCAAAAAGCGGAGCACTTCAGGCTGAGCTGCGAACAGGTCGATGACGCCGTCAGAGGCGAAAATCCACAGCGATGCGGCGAATGAATAAAGGATGGCGAGCCGCGCGGCACTTCGGGCAGCATCGGTTTTAAACAACATGATGTAAGTAATGCCTCCACAACGACTCGCCGACCCGGCTGCGAGCAACTAGTAGAGCGTTTATTCGACTAACGGGAGTGTGATGCAGAACGTCGTTCCGTTTCCGAGTTCGCTCGTTACCTCGATTTTACCCAAGTGTTGCTCGATGATCTGTCGGACAATCGTGAGTCCGAGACCCAACCCGCCTGAGTCCGGGTTGCGGGCAGCATCCGCCCGATACATTGCGTGAAAAATGCGCGCCAGCGCGTCAGGCTCGACCCCGACGCCCGTATCCGCGATGGTGAGATTTGCCTGCCCCTCATGCTGTGTTACGCGCACGGAAATCGCACCCTGAGCTCTTGTGAAACGGAGCGCGTTGTCAACCAGTTCGCCAATTGCGCGTTTCAGGTAGTCCGGCTCTCCCATGATCGTCACCGGCTCATCCGGCACAGTGACCTGTAAACTGATATGTTTATTATCCGCTTGTGTTCGTCGGAATTCCATTGTTGTTTCGACGATCTCGCCCAGATCAAGGGGCGCAAAACGTATTTCGTTCACGCGATCCAGCTTGACCAGCGTAATCAAGTCGTCGATCATCTTCGCCAAGCGTTCGGTCTGCTCTTGGATCGTCACCACCCGCGCTTGTTCCTGCTCTCCGGCGAGCGTGCGCGCCAGCAGATAGCTGCTCGTATTGATGATCGAGAGCGGCGTCTTGAAGTCGTGCGAGAAGGCGCTGACGAACTGGGTGATCTGGCGCGACCGGGTTTCTTCGGCAGCCAGCGCCTTCTGGGTGAGATGCAGTTGGTTGACGTCCATGTTGATCGCCACCCCACCGATGATCTGCCCTTGCTCGTCCCGGATCGGACATGCCGCGTTGATCATCATCGCCCGCCGACCGTCAAAGCGCTCGATTTCCAGCACCTCGCCGCGTGTCACATCGCCGGTGGCGAGCGCGCGCGCCATCGCCCAATCCTCTGCGCGTACGGGCATCTGGCTTTCGGCGTACCATGCTTTGTACATGCTGTACTCGGCGGCATTCGACACCATAGGCGCAGATTCGCCCCAAATACGCAAAGCGCCGTCATTCATGTAGACCAATTCGCCCTTCGCGTCGGCAATCGTCACGCCGACCGGCAGCACGTCGAGGACGGTTTGCAGCCGCCGCCGTTCCACATCTGCGCCCGCCAGCGATCTTTGCAGCTCCTCGCGCAGTGCCAGTTCGCGCGTCAAGTCGTCCAGCATGATGACGGCGGCGATCAGTTCGCCTTTAAGGTTGTAGATCGGCGCGCTGCTCAACCGCAGCCGCCAGACATCCGCGCCCAATTCGATTTTAAGTTCGAGGTCATGCACCGTTTCCCCGCGCAGTGCCCGTGCCAGCGGATAATCGTCAATCGCGAGGGGAACAGAGTCGTCGTCTAGCTTGAACATCCGGTACGGGTTGTTCTCGCGCGCCTCTTTCAATGAGGGTCGCCCTTGACCGAGAATGACTTCGGCGCGGCGGTTCATCGACAGTGTTTCCCCAGTCGGGGATGCGATGATCACGCCGGAGGGCATCTGCCGCAGCACCGCTTCGAGGTATGCGCTTTCCCGATCCAACTGGCGGATCGTCTGCTCGTAGTCGCGTTTGAGCCGCTGAAGCTGTTCCGCGACATTTTCGATTGCGCCGCGCCGGTACTCGGCGCGGATGCGCGCCTTTCGCTGTTCATTTGCCATCCAGATGATCACCATCGAGACAAAGATGTGAATCGCCTGTTGGCTGATAAATTTGACGCTCAGAACAGCTTCCACTCCCTCAAACCAGATTCCCAGAAGGATGCTCCCCAGAATGGACACAACCAGCGTGAGGAGCGCCGCATCCGAGGTGGTTTGGAGCGCAATCAAGATGATGCCGAGGTAACTCAAGGAGAATAAGCGCGGTGTTACGCCCAGCAGCACATACGTCATATAGCGCGCGAGCAATCCGAGCAGGGCTGCTATGATTGCCGCTGCATAGCGTATGGCTGGCGAACGCTCAAGTTGAACTTCAAGCTGACTAATGCGACCGGGTACGCCCACTACGCAGACTCCATCATATATTGCTTCGAATCTCACGAAATATTAATCTTCATTATAAACTACAACCGCGCACTTGACTAGCCATTCGATTAGGGCACCTCCCGTTCCAATGTGGGGTGTGTGACGGCGGCAATTCTGCTTGAATAAGGGTGTGGGAACTGATGAACGAACAGGAGCTGTGAACACGATGGCAGATGTATTGCAAAGTCTATCAAACGATCTGGCGGCGACGGTTGAAACCGCGAGCCAGAGTCTTGTGCGGGTTGAAGGTCGGCGGCGTATGGCGGCGAGCGGGATCGTCTGGTCGGCTGATGGTTTGGTCGTCACGGCGAACCATGTCATCGAACGCGATGAGAACATCGGCATCGGGCTGCCGAACGGCGCGGTCGTCAATGCCTCGCTGATCGGGCGTGACCCGACCACCGACATCGCCATCCTCAAGGTGCAGGCGAATAACCTCACCCCGGCGGTATGGGCATCCGATCCAAAAGTTGGGCATCTGGTGCTGGCAGTGGGTCGCCCGGATGCGACCGTTCAAGCGACGCTCGGCGTCGTCAGCGCGGTTGGCGAAGCGTGGCGCACGGGCGCGGGCGGAACGATTGATATGTACCTGCAAACCGATGTCGTCATGTACCCCGGCTTTTCGGGCGGCGCGCTGGTCACGGCAGGCGGGCAGATGTTCGGCATGAACACGTCCGGCTTGGCGAATGGCGTCAGCCTGACCATCCCGGCGGCGACGCTTCAGCGCGTCGCGGGCGCGCTGCAGGCACACGGGCGCGTGCGGCGCGGCTTCCTCGGCGTCAGCGCGCAGCCGGTGCGGTTGGCGGCGAACGTCGCGGCGCAGGTTGGGCAGGAGACCGGTCTGCTCCTCGCCGCCGTCGAAGCAGGCAGTCCGGCGGATCAAGGCGGCATGTTCATCGGCGACACGCTGATCACGCTCGACGGTCACGCGGTGCGCCACATGGACGACCTGATGGCAGTCCTCAGCGGCGACCGTGTGGGCAAGGCGGTCAGCGGGCGCGTGGTGCGCGGCGGTCAGGTGCAAGAAGTCAGCGTCACGATTGGCGAACGTCAGTAACGCATCAGCAGAAGGATAGACAACCGTGCCAAGTCTGTTTGAAGAACTGAACGCCGAGCTTTCCGGCGTCATGACCGATGTCAGCCGGAGCGTCGTGCAGGTGCGCGACGAGTCGCGCGGCGCGGGTGCGGGCATGATCTGGCACGCGGACGGCTTGATCATCACCAACGCGCACGTTGCGCGGCGCGGTCCGCTCAAGGTCGCGCTGTACGACGGGCGCGTGCTCGATGCGCGCTTGATCGCCCGCGATGAGGAACGCGATCTCGCGGCGCTCGTCGTGGATGCGCACGAACTGCCGACGATCCAGATCGGCAGCTCGCGTACGCTGCAAGCCGGGCAGTGGGTCATGTCCCTCGGTCATCCTTGGGGCATCCTCAACGCGGCGTCCGGCGGCGTGGTGATCAGCACCGGCAAGCCCGCGCCGGAACTCCGCGCCGGGCATAATGATTGGGTCGTGTGTGATCTGCATCTGCGTCCGGGGAATTCGGGCGGACCGCTGTTCGACGTGCACGGGCGGTTGATCGGCGTCAACACGATGATCACCAGCCCGAACGTCGGCGTTGCGGTCGGCGTCGATGCGGTCAAGGATTTTCTGAAGCGCACCATCGGGTCAGCCTCAGCCGCGCCGCCCGCCAGCGGAGGCAGCGGCGTCGATGCCCCCCAGCCATCGATGTTTGTCTAAAAATGGACGTGTAGGGGCGCAGCCTGCTGCGCCCTGACGCTATTCTAGCGGCAGCTCAAAATGCCCCGTTGACCGGAGGTACGCAGTGACCATGCGCTTGATCTCCGGCACAACCGACTTCTGCCCTTCCGCATCGTGCTCCAGTGGAATCAATGCGCGCATGATGAAGACGGTAATTTCCGCGTAAAACGTACCCTTATCGAGGCTGAGTTCACCGTTTTCAGTGGACAGCTTCTCCGCCAGTCGTTCGACAATCTGCCTGCACACCGACTCGGCGGCGCTGTTCATCGCCGGTGATGACGGAGTCGCGCGGAACATCGGCTGAAATGCCGGGGTCACTCGGTAGTATTCCGCCAGCCCGTCCACCATCCGTTCGAGGAAGGTCGGGAGTGGGAACATGCCGTGATCAAGATGGGTATGCAGCAGATGTCCTAATTGGTGGGTATAGCGATGGGCGAGTGCGGAAAGAATTGCTTCTTTATTTGGGAAGAACTGGTACAAAGACCCAATAGAAGTATTTGCTCGTATTGCTATTAGGTTAGTTGTTGCCGCTTCATAACCAATTTCGGAGAAGACATCTGAGGCTGCATCTAAGATCTTGTTTACACGGCGCTGTCCCCGAGCCTGCTGAGGCTGTCGCCGCATCGGGTTCACTCTGCCATTATCCTTTGGTGCTATTTATAAGCTTGTGGCATAAATATATATTGAGATTAATTTTCTGGCAAGGGGCATCGTCAACCCTTGCCAGAAATTTCACCACTTTCACAACTGCTGTTAGCCGGTTGTCTTCATACCGGCGGCGATCCCATTCACAGTTGCCAGCACCGCATTTAGCAGCGCATCGTGACGCTCCGTACCTGCCGGCAGCGCGCGCAGTTCGCGCAGCACCGCCACCTGAATAAAGTTCAGCGGATCGACATATGGATTACGGCGCTCAATCGACCGCTGCATGACGGGCGAATGTTCGAGCAGATCGTCCTGCTGTAAGATCGCGCAAATTTGCGCTTTCGCGCGGGCATGTTCGCCGCGCATAGTTTGGAAAATATCATCGCGCAGCCGCTCATCACTGACCAGATCGGCATACAGCGCGGCGATGCCCATATCGGCTTTCGCCAAGTCCAGTTCGACGTTTTCCACGAGCGCCTGAAAGAATGTCCATTCACGGTACATCGTGCGCAAGAGGTCGAGACCGCCTCCCCCGCTTACGCAAAAGCTGTCGAGCGCCGTGCCGATGCCAAACCAGCTCGGGATAATGGCGCGGCTCTGCATCCA
>JACSRG010000112.1 GCA_014879865.1 Anaerolinea sp. | reverse complement strand
AGGAGAGGGGACTTGCTCACGGCGGGGGTTTCTCCCCCTCGCCACTTGGAGAGGGGGCAGGGGGTGCGGTCTCGTCCTCAGTTGAAAATAATGTCTTCGACCGCGCCGAGAAACAGCGTGCGGTTAAGCGGCTTGGCGAAATAGCCGTCAAAGCCGTATTGCAGCGCGTCGCGCTTGAGTTCGGGCGTGTGGTAGGCAGTCACGGCGATGCAGCGCAGCCCGCGCAGCGCGGCGTCACCGCGAATCCCGTTGAGCAGTTGGAAGCCATCCTGACCGGGCAGCGCGAGGTCGATGATCGCCCCGGCATACTGCTTGGCTTGCAGCATCGTCCATGCTTCTTCTGCGCTCCCGGCGATCTCCACCTTCACATTGACCTGTGCCAGCATCCGCGAAACAACTTCTTGCCCGTCAGGATCATCCTCGACGACCAGCACGGGGTAATTACTCATTGCAGCTTCTCCTGATCTCTAGATGGGGTGCGTCAGCAGCGCTTTGTATTCGGGAATCTCCGACAGGTGACTGATCAACTGAGGGATGAACTTAAGCGGGTCAAGCGGCTTGGTGATGTAGTTCTGGAAGCCCGCCGCGATCCCCCGTTCGCGATCTCCGGTCATGGCGTGCGCGGTCAAGGCGATCACGGGGACGGTGGTCGTCCCTTGATTCTGCCGCAGCAGGTAGAGCAGTTCCCAACCGTCCATCTCCGGCATCGACAGATCGCACAGGATGAACTTGAACGGCGGCTGCTGTGTCTGCGCCTTTTCCAGTCCGGCTTTGCCGTTATCCGCCGTCGTGACCGTCGCCCCGGCAATCTTCAGCATCCGCGCTGCCACTTCGAGGCTGTCCCGCTCGTCGTCAACGACCAGCACATCCCATCCGATAAAAGCGCGAGGTATCTTCATTGTCATCGTCGTCCCCTTCGCTTTTCAGGTTAATTCAATGCTGCTGACGTGGGCTGCATGCCCTGACCATTCATGCTGGCAGTGAAGACGTGCTCCGCTTGTTTGCGGCGGTCGCGCTGTTCGTATGGCGGCAGGTTGAGCGGGAGTTCGACGGTGAAGGTGCTGCCGACGCCCACTTCGCTCGCCACGTTGATCGTGCCGCCCATGAGCAGCAGCAGGCGCTTGACAATCGCCAGCCCCAAGCCCGCGCCCTGCTTCTGGCGCGTCGAGGTCGAATCGACTTGGAAGAAATCGTCGAAGATCAAATGCTGCTTGGACTGCGGAATACCCGCCCCCGTATCCTTGACCTGTATCACGAAACGGTCGTCGCGGCGCTTGAGGGTCAGTGTGACGGTGCCTTTATCGGTGAACTTGATCGCGTTGCCGACCAGATTGGTCACGATTTGGGAGACGCGCGCCTCATCTTGCAGGATCGAATCTGGCAGGTTGGGATCGACTTCGAGTTCGAGCGTCAGGTCTTTTTCCTGCGCCAGCAGCTTGAGGTCATTGTACAACCCGGCGGCAATGTGGCGCGGCGACATCTTTTCGGGGACGATTTCCATGCCGCCCGTCGCGATGCGCGACAGATCGAGGATGTTGTTGATCAGCGTGAGCAGACGCTGCGTATTCGCCTGCGCGCGTTCTGCCATGTACTGGTTGTCTTTGTCAAGCTGCCCGCTGTAGATCATCAGGTAGAGGAAGCCGATCATGGCGTTGAGCGGGGTGCGCAGTTCATGGCTCATGGTCGCAAGGAACAGGTCTTTCATGCGCGTGGCTTCTTCGGCTTCGCGCCGCGCCAGATCGAGCGATTTGACGTATTCCTGCTGGTGATCCGCCATTTCGTTGAAGGTGGTCGCCAGCATCCCTAGTTCGTCCTTGCGCTTGATCGGCACACGCGCGCTCATATCACCCGCCGCGAATTGGCGCGTGACCGAGTCGAGATGCATCAGCGCTTTCACGCCGCCGCGCATGTAATAGGAGACTAAGTTGAGGATACCAAACCAGATCAGCGCTAAGACCAAAAACAGCATACGCGATTGGATCAAACGGGCGTAAACCAGTGCTTCGCTTGCTTTAACGGCTTGCTGCTGCCGCTCGACAAATGTCTGTACGTAAGCCGCGTACTCGGCTTTCAGTGCGCCGTATTCGCCGCGATACAGTTCGACGGCGGTGGCGATGTCGGGATCTGCCAGCAGTTGTTCTTCATAGGCGACGAGCGCGATGTTCACGCGGTCGATGTTGGCGAACAATTCGCGATCTTCAGCACTCGTGGCGAGTGACTGCGCTTCGCTGAGGGCGGCGTCGAGTGCTGCACCATCCACGAAATAGCGGTCATACGCCGCTTGATCTTCAGGATCGAGCAGGTAGGCGCGCACCGCGTCAGTGAGCGCCACATCGTAGTAACGAATGTCGTTCGCCAGTTCGGACAAACGCGCCTGCGTCGTCCGCAGTTGAGCAAAAGCGTCGTTGATCGTCCAGTTATTGCTGAGAACAAAGATGCCGATAATTGCCAGTGAAATGAACATTAGGACGAAGGCAATGCCCAGCTTGGCTCGAATTTGGTCGAACTGTAAACGTTCATGCAGCCAGCCGCGAAACTTCGATAACATGCTGTCGTGACTCACTTTCCCAGTGTATCCCCCAAGTTTACGTTACCGTAGTCAACGGCTAATGGTCAACCGCCGGACGGACGGTTTTTTCCTAGCCGCGCGGCTAGGTCGCCGGGTGGGGCGTCACTTCTCTAGCGTCCTGACCCGCGCAGCAGTTGGCGCAGCGTCCATTCGATCTCGGTGTATTTGAAGCGGAATCCGGCTTGCGTCAGCCGTTCAGGGATCACGCGCTGGCTGTCCGTGACGACGACTGCCTGTTCCTTGCCGAGTGCCGCGTTGATCATCCAGTCGCGGAATTCCAGCACGCTAGGCAGGTGCGTGACCGAATGGAGTGCGGTCATGAATTCGGCGTTGGTGCACGGCTGCGGCGCGGTAACGTTGTAGACGCCGCTGGTCGAGTCGGTCAGCATGAAGAAGCGGATCGCGGCGATCACGTCTTCGAGATGCACCCATGAGATGTACTGCTGCCCCGTGCCGAACTGCTTGCCGCCCATCAGCGCGGCGAAGCGCATGGCAGGCAAGAAACCGCCGTCCGGGCTGAGGACGAACCCCATGCGCGCGATGACACGGCGCGTATCGCCAGCCGGGACGCCGCGCTCCCACAGCTTGCAGGCGTCAGCGCGAAAGCCGCTGCCCGGTCCGCTCGCATCGGTCAGAATTTCGTCACCCCGATCCCCGAAATAACCGGTCGAGGATGGCTGAATGATCACGCGTGGCTTTTCGCGCGCATCCTTGACGGCTTGCAGCACGGCGCGGGCAACTTCGATGCGCGTGCCGAGGATGCGCTGCTTGTGCCGTTCTGACCAGCGAAAGGCGCGGATCGGTTCGCCCGCCAAGTTGATGATCGCCGTATCCTTGTCGATTAAGTGCCCCCAACCACGCGGGGTGCTGCCATCCCAGCGGACGCCCTGCGCTCCGGCGGGGATACGGTTGCGTTGCGAGTCGCGGCTGAGGACGATGATCTGATGTCCGTCGTTGCCTAACGACCGGGCAAGGTGGCTGCCGATAAGACCGCTGCCTCCAGTGATGATGACGCGCATGTGTGCTTTAACCTTCTGCGATACTCGCTGCAAAATCGGCTATAAAGTCGGAACTAATCCGCACAATCGTGTTGGTCTTGAGGTTGACGAACAACCACAGGGAGCGCGCTTGCGCCAGTACCTCGCCATCGGATGAGCGGGCAACGATGAAGTGCCGCACCGCGCTTGTCCGGCGTACATCCGACAAAAACGTGCTGACGGTCACTTCTTCGCCGAGACTCGCCTGCGCCCGGTACTCGATGCGGTGACTGCGCGCGACCGGGACGAAACCCGCCGCCTGCATCCGTTCCATCGACCACCCCGACGCGCGGGCATGGCGAATGGCAGCTTCTTCCATGTAGTTCAAATAGGTGGCGTTGTTGACGTGCCCCGCCGCGTCGATGTCGCGCCATTCGGTGAGGCGCGTCATGAGGTAGATGCCGGGAGGCGCGTGCGGCGCAGCGGGGAAGCGGTCGCGCTCACCGATGCTGACATCACCCTCCGGCGCGAACGCGGCGATCATCTCCGGCGGTACGCTGACCGGTCTGCCCGACTTGCGATCCAGATACACCCAGTCGGTGCTCGCCTTTGCTACCAGTTCGCCGGATGCGACATGGCGGAATTCGTAGAAGCGGCGCGAACGCACGCGGCGAAAGTCGCCGACCCATGTGGTGATCTCGACCTCGTCGCCGTAGACAAGCTGACGCAGGTATTCAATTTCTGTCTCGCGGATCAGCCAGAATGTCCCCTGCGCCGTATACCGCGCCTCGTCGTAACCCACTGCCGCCGACGCGTCGAACGCTGCCTGCTGCATATAGCGTAGATAATTGGCATGATTGACATGACCCCACGCATCACACTCATAATGACGAACTCGGAGAGTCGTTTTGTGTACGACGGACATAACCCGTTCCTTACTGGCGCGAAGAACTTTGAACAACAGCGCTTAGTGTACCGTAAAAAGTTGTAGGGGCATGATATATCATGCCCCTACAACAGCGATTTTTGAAATAGGTTCTATAATTGGACTTGGTTTGAGGGGGTTGTTATGCGCGGAATGCGCGCCTTTACGCTGGTGTTGGCGGGACAGGTTGTCTCGCTGCTGGGGTCGTCTCTGACCCAATTCGCCTTGACCGTGTGGGCGTATCAAGTCACCGGTTCGGCAACCGCTTTAGCCCTGACGGCGTTCTTCGGATTTGCGCCGGGGATCATCTTCAGCCCGATTGCCGGGGCGCTGGTGGATCGGTGGGATCGCCGCCTCGTCATGATGTTCAGCGATCTCGGCGGCGGTTTGGCGACCGTCGCGCTGTTCCTCCTCTACTCGTCCGGCAATCTGCAAATCTGGCATTTGTACGTCGCCGGGGCAATTGCCGGGACTGCCGCCTCGTTCCAGTGGCCCGCCTATTCTGCCGCGATCAGCGTGATGATCCCGAAAGAACAGTACGCCCGCGCGAACGGTATGATCAGCCTTGCCGAGTCGCTCTCCAACGTCGTCGCGCCCGCGCTGGCGGTTGCGCTGCTGGCGATCATCGGCATCGCGGGCGTGATGCTGATCGACATCGTGACGTTCATCGTGGCGATTTCGGCGGTGCTGGCGGTGCGCATCCCGAACCCAGAAGTCAGCGCGGCGGGGCAAGAAGGCAAAGGCAGTCTGCTGCAAGAGGCAGTCTATGGCTTCCGCTACATCGTGCGCATCCCCAGCCTGCTCGGTTTGCAATTACTCTTCTTCGGGATCAATTTCATGGGGACGTTCGGGGCAGTGCTGACCGCGCCCTTTCTGCTGGCGCGCAACAACGGCGATGAAACCGTGCTGGCGACCGCCCAGTCGATTGGCGCAATCGGCGGTATCCTCGGCGGGCTGCTCCTGACGACATGGGGCGGACCGAAACGGCGGGTCAACGGCGTGCTGCTCGGCATGGTCGGCACGAGCTTGCTCGGCGAAGTCTTGATGGGCGTCGGGCGCTCGGTGATCGCGTGGGGAGCGGCATTGTTCTTCCTACATTTCTTCATGCCCATCCTCAACGGTTCGAATCAGGCGATCTGGCAGGCGAAAGTCCAACCGGATGTACAGGGGCGCGTGTTCGCCGCCCGCCGCATGATCGCGCAGATTTCCGCCCCGGTCGCCATGATCCTCGCGGGTCCGCTCGCCGATCAAGTGTTTGAACCCGCCATGCGCGAAGGCGGCGCGCTTGCTCCGGTCTTCGGCTGGCTGGTGGGGACAGGTGCGGGCGCGGGGATGGGGCTGATCTTCGTCATTTTCGGGATCGCGGGCGTGCTGGTCGCCCTATCAGGCTATCTGTTCCAGCCTATCCGCGAAGCTGAAACCCTACTGCCCGATCACACGGCGGCGCAGGCGAAAGTTTGAGGGCTGAGGACTGAGTAGAAGAGTTTGTCTTTACTCAGTCCTCAGTCCTGCTTTTTCTCAGTCCTATCTCTTACTCCGGCGCGACCTCGTACGCCGTGCCATCAAGCACGACGATCACCTTGTCGCCAAGCGCGAAATACTGCCCCAGTTCCGGGTGCGCCGTCAGCAGATCGAAGTACGCATCGCTCAGGAAGACGACCTTCGTCGTGGTCATCGTGTCCGGCGCGAAGGTGGTATCCGTCCAGATGCCGCTCTGCTGGATGAACGTCTTGCCGCCGATGGTCTGGATCGGGTTGACGGCGGGCGCGACCGGCTGAACTGCGCCGCTGCCCGGTGCACCCATCGTCGCCGCTGGCGACGGCGTCGGCATCATGATCGGCGCGGGAGCTTCGGCAGCGGCGAGTCCGCCCGCGAGATCGGCGGCATCGACCGCGCCGCCACCGGACGCCGAACGCAGCGCGCCTGCTTCGCCTTCGGCAAACTGCGCGGCGGCTTCTTCCAACCCCTGCTGCGAGAGGATGTCATCTTCCTGAATCAGGAAGCTGGTGTAGGGCGTGATGATCCCGTAACGCACGCTCAAGCGGATGATGCTGTCCACCAGTTCGGGGTTTTCGCCGTTCAAACGGATGTTGTTGAGCAGTTCGCCGATGCGGCGCGTCGCCCACAACCGCGCGATGAACGGTTCGCCGCCCGCCAGATCGGGGAAGTCCATGCCCGTATAGGTAAATGTCTGCGCCTGCGTGCCGACCATGCCCGACAGCATAACGTTCAGGTCGTCTGCCGAGCCGCGATAGCGCCCGACGACCGTGAGCTGCGTCCCGGCGAACAGATCGGGCAGCGGGAGCTGCGGGTAGACCGAGTC
>JACSRG010000113.1 GCA_014879865.1 Anaerolinea sp. | reverse complement strand
GACAGAAAGAGTTCACATTATGCCAATCGCCCAAATTAACGGACAAGGAATCTATTACGAAGATTCGGGCGGCGCGGACAAGCCCGCCGTGATGTTCATGCACGGCTTTTTGTTCGACCAGTCGATGTTCGACGCGCAGGTCGAGGCGCTGCAAGCCGATTACCGCTGTGTCCGCTTCGACGCGCGCGCGCTCGGTCAAACCCAGTGGGATGGGAAACCGTTCTCGCTCTACGACACGGGTGCAGACTGCATCGGCTTGATGGATCACCTCGGCATTCAGCGGGCGGCAATGGTCGGCATGTCACAGGGCGGTTACGCGCTCGTGCGGATGCTGGTCAAGTACCCGGAACGCATCACAGCGGCGGTGTTCATCAGCACATATAACGGCGTAGACACCGCCGATGTCAAAGAGGTTTACCGCTCGATGCGCGATGCGTGGGCATCCCCGGAGAGCAGAGCCGGCGTGATCGACGTGTTTTCCAACCTGTTCCTCGGCGCAGATGAGGTTCAGCGCGCCAAGTGGCGTCCCATGTGGAATCAAATCCCGCCAACCAACGTGTTTCACGGCATGAACAACCTGATTGATCGGGATGATGTCACGCCGGACAATATGAAAGCCGTCACCATCCCCGCGCTCGTCATGCACGGCGACGCCGATCAAGGGATTCCGATGGCATTAGGCGAAGCGCTCCACCGGATGCTCGGCAATTCCAAAGGCTTCGTGCCAATCCCCGGCGGCACGCACGCCGCGAGTCTCGTCAACCCGGCGGCGACCAATGCGCCGCTCAAGGCATTTCTTGATGAGTATGCGCGTTAGGAATTCTTGGCTGTGAAACGCACCGGTCTGATCGTCGGGGCGGGCTTGATCCGCCTGCTGATCGCGCTCGCTTTTCCGGGCGTGTTCGCCTTCGATGAGACCGGCGCAATTCACGGATCGGGCGCGTTCGACACGTATGCCGTCAACCTGCTGAATACGGGCGTGTACGGCTTGACGCCCGGTGTCCCCGACGCGATTCTGCCGCCGGGCTACAGCTACACCCTCGCGGCGATCTACGGGCTGTTCGGTCGCTCGGCGCTGACGGTCATCGCTTTTCATATCGCCCTCGATTTGCTGGCGATCTTCCTGCTCACCGAGATCGGGCGGCGCTTGTTCCCGCGTGACCGTGCTGACTGGATCGGGCTGATCGCCGGGGCGCTCTATGCGCTCTACCCCTACCTGATCTTCCAGAACCTCACACTGATCGACACGCCGCTGTTCATGGCGCTGCTCTACACCTTCATCCTCAGCTTGATCGGACTGCGCGCACACGAACGCATGGATCGACGCGGATGGCTGCTGGCGATCTGCGCCGGGGGCGTCTTGGGCGCGATGGCACTCGTCCGCCCGAATGCCGTGCCATTTGCCGTGTTCGGCGCGCTCTGGTTTCTGTTCCGCCGGAATATCGTCCAGACGTTCATCCGCCTTGCGCCCGTCGCGCTGATCAGCCTGTGCATGATCGCCCCGTGGTTCGTCCGCAACACCGGCGTGTACGGCACCTTCGTCACCTTCTCGGTCAACAGCGGGTCGAACTTCTTTCAGGGCAACAACCCGCAGACGATTCCCCTGCTGCGGGCGGGCTACGACGTGCAGTGGACGACGCCGCCCGAACCGATCCCCGACTCGCCGGAAGGAGATCGCCGCTGGTTCGCGCTGACGTGGGACTATCTGCGCTCCGACCCGCGCATCATCCCCGAACTGGTGTGGGTCAAGTTCCTGACCTTCTGGAGCATCGACATCGCGCCGCGCCTTAACCCGGTCGATGGCGTCGTGCCGCCGCTCGACGCGGACGGGAACATCATCGAAGGGACGGTCGGGCAGGATGACCCGGTCGCGCAGTATCAAGAACCGCTGTTCGACCAGATCGGGCGCACCGTTCACCGCTTCTACTTCGGCGCGCTGCTCGTCCTGTCGCTGATCGGCATCGCCTTGACCCTCAAACACTGGCGCGACGTAGCGCTGCTGTGGTTCACGCAGATCAGCATGACGCTCGTCTACGTCGCCTTTCACCCATCTACGCGTTACCGCGTCCCCACCGATCCCCTGTTGTTTCTGTTCGCCGCGTTCACCATCTGCTCAGTTGTTCATTATTGCTTTAATAAACGAATCCACGTATCCTAGAAAGGCAAATCGTTATACTTTAAACCGAGGCAGCATGACAACCCAGCAGGTGTTTCGCAACACCCTTGTGGTGATTCTGACCTTCGTCGCCGCATACGCTCTCTTTTTGAGCGCGCGGATCATCATCGTCCTGCTGGTCGCGATCATTATCGCGTCGGCAGTCCGCCCGCTCGTCTTGTGGCTCTCGCGCCGCATCCCTTACGGCTTATCGATTCTCGTGGTTTACGGCTTGCTGATCCTGTTGATCGCCGGGCTGCTGATCGCTGTGCTGCCCCCGGCAGCGAACCGGCTTGCCGTGTACATCGAGAATGACGACCGTCTCGCCACCCGCCTGATCAGCGCGCAGCGCTGGCTTGAAACCAATATCGAGCAGCGCTTCGACACGAATATTCAGCTTTTGGACGAAGACGGCATCCGCCAGACCGTCAACAACCTCGTGACGCAGCTCCGCGAGTCGATCCCGGCGCTGGCAGGCGAGTTCGGCGGCTTGGTCGGCGATTTCGTCCTCGTGCTGGTCATGGGCGCGTACTGGCTCACCTCGCGCGATTCGGCGGTGGAGAGCCTGACATCGCTGTTCTCGATTGGACGACGCGCCCGCATCCGCGACATCTTCAAAGAGATCGAGGGGACGCTCGGTTCGTACGTGCGCGGGGTGATGCTCGTCGTGTCGTTCGTCGGCGTGGCGAATTTCATCCTGCTGACGTTGTTCGGCGTGCCCAACGCCGTGACGCTCGGCTTCATCGTCGGCATCACGACGGCGCTGCCGATCATCGGCGGCTATATCGGCGCGGCGTCGGCGGCGCTGCTCGCGCTGTTGAGCTCACCGCTCCATGCGATCTTCGCCATCATCAGTTTCGTGCTCGTGCAGCAGGTCGAAAACCACTACCTGACCCCGCGCGTGATGGCGAACAGCGTCAACCTCAATCCGATCCTCGTGATCCTCGTCTTGTTCATTGGCTTTTCGGTCGGCGGGGTGATCGGCGGGCTGCTCTCCGTGCCGGTCGCGGGGACGTTCATGATCCTCATTCGCCACCTGATCATCGAGCCAAAACGCGAAGAAGTCGCGGCGCAGGTTCCGGTCAAGGGGGGCATTCTGCTTTCGCCGGGGGATGTCGGTCATGTGAACGCCAACGCCGAAACCTAACAGGCGGACATGACTTAACATAGCGCCACCTTGTAATTATTGGCTACAATACATGCAACAACATTGTCGCGCAGGCTGTAACCTACATGGTGGTTCCATCTGAACTTTTGTCCGTCATCCGCGAGTGCTGCAAGGATGATGCCGCATATGAACGACTGCTCACCGTGCTGGAGCATGGTGAGCAGATCGCTGCTTCGCCGTCGCCGGAACTCTTGATGCGACAAAATCGCTTTTTGAATATGCTGCACCAGATCACGCTGAATCTGCTCA
This sequence comes from Anaerolinea sp., assembly GCA_014879865.1. Classification (GTDB taxonomy): domain Bacteria; phylum Chloroflexota; class Anaerolineae; order Aggregatilineales; family Phototrophicaceae; genus Flexifilum. Next base: position 3,222 of record JACSRG010000113.1, on the reverse strand, counting down.
AGCACGCGGACTCCGAGGAAGCGCTGCAAAGCCTCGTCGAAATCACCTCGCTGGTGATGGACTCCCCGTACTGCGGCTTGTTTCTCAAAGACGGGGACGTGCTGGCGCTCACCGCCTATACACACAATCAGGAATCGATCAAAGGGCTGCGGCTGACCCGTGACATGAACTGGATATCGTGGCAAGCGCATGACTCGCGCCAGCCCGTGATCGTCAAGGATTACGGCGACTACGATAAGCACCTGCCGGTCATGCAGCAGTTTAATATTCGCGCCGCGCTCAATACGCCGATCCTGATCGACGAGGAGTGCGTCGGCATCCTTGCTTTCGGGCGCACACGAGCCGATTACGAATTTACCGACGAAGACGCGCAGCACGCCATCCTGCTGGCGCAAATGGCAGCCGTCGCCATCGACAACGCCAAACTCGCCGCTGCCGCCCAGCATGAGATCGACGAACGCAAGCAAACCGAGGAAGCCCTGCGCCAGAGCGGTGAACGCTTCCGGGTGATCGTCTCGCAGATGACCGATTCCGTTATCGTGCTGGACGCCAAAGGCAGGTTCACCTATGTGAACCCCGCCTTCGAGCGCGAACTCGGCTTGCGCTCCGAGGATGCCCTCGGCACGAACGTCGTCGATCACGTCCATGTGGATGACAGTACACTGCTGACCACCCTGTGCAATATACTCCCGGCGCACGGGCAAATCTTGAGCGGGCGCGAAATGCGCTTCCGGGCTGCCGACGGCGCGTATGTCTGGCTGGAAATGTCCGGCAATCTGCTGTACGACGAACACGGACTCGTCAGCGGCATTATCGCCGTCGGGCGCAACGTGCAGGAGCGGCGGCAGTTGAGCGATCTTCGCCTGCAAGAGGAACGCTTACGCGTCGCCCTGCAAAAAGAACAGGAGCTTGGCGATCTCAAGACGCGCATGATGCGCCGGATTTCGCATGAGTTCCGCACCCCCTTGAGCGTCATCCAGACGAATATCGACATCCTTGAGCGCTATCACGAGCGGCTGTCGCGCGAGGATCATGTCCTGCGCTTCGACAAGATTCGCGGGCAGATCAAGCAGTTGACGCTGCTGCTGGACGAAATTTCGCTCTTCACAAAGGGACAGGGCGGCGCGCTCACACTCAACAAGGAAGAAGTCGATCTTCCTACGCTGCTGCGCGATGTCATCCTCAGCGCCCAGCGCGAGATCGGACAGCAGCGGATCGTCACGCTGGATGCGGCGGCGCTCACGCTCAACGCCGATGGGTCGCTGCTGCGCATCCTGCTGCGCCATCTGGTCGTCAACGCGATCCTTTACTCTCCGCCCGAAACCCCGATCCGCGTTGCACTGCGCAAAGATGGCAGCAGTGCGGTGATCGAAGTCACGGATCAGGGGATCGGCATTGCCCCCGACGAGCAGCAGGCGATCTTCGAACCGTTCTACCGCAGCCGCCATCTGCGCGAGGTCGCCGGGATCGGCATGGGCTTGAGCGTCGCCCGCGTGATTGTCGAGGCGCACGGCGGACAGATTCGCGTCGAGAGTCAGCAGGGAGCAGGCAGCACCTTTTCCGTGTGGCTGCCGCTGTATCCGCCCAAAGTCTGATCTTAGTAGGACATAGGACGGGTTTTCCGTGCATTCCGTTGGGCGAAATGTTATCCTCTAGCCGCTTGCAGGTTCAGCGAAAGTTTATGAGCCACAATGATCGGAAAGACGCTCCGTAACCGGTACGAAATCAGAGAACTTCTTGGCGAAGGATCGACCGCGACTGTATTTAAGGCGTTGGATCGGCGCTTGGGGCGCGAAGTCGCGCTCAAGATTTTGCTGCCGCACGTCCGCGATACGGTGCGGAAGCGCTTCTTTCAGGAGGCGCACTCCGTCGCCCTGTTGAACCACCCTAACATCATGTCGATCTACGACATCGACGAGGAAGACAGCGCGCCGTTCCTCGTGGTCGAGTACGTCGAAGGCGACTCGTTGAGCAAGTACATCCCATCGCCGCCCGAAGTGCTGGTCGATCTCGGACGCCAGATCGCGCAGGCGCTGCATTACGCGCACGAACGCCAGATCATCCACCGCGACATCAAGCCCGCCAACATCAAGGTGACGGCGAATGGTCAGGTGAAAATCATGGACTTGGGCTTGGCGCTGCCGAAAGATGCCAAGCGCGTGACGACCGACGGCATGATCATCGGGACGCCCGCCTACCTGTCGCCGGAACAGGCGCAGGGCTTCACGCTCGACTACCGCACCGACATTTACTCGCTTGGCGTGGTGCTGTACGAGATGGCGACGGGACAGCTTCCCTTCAACTCGGATGACATCCCCGTGCTGTTGATGCAGCACGTCAAACAGGCAGTGCCGCCGCCGCGCTTGATCGTGCCGTCGCTGCCGCTTGGGTTGGAGGCGACGATCCTCAAGGCGCTGGAAAAGAACCCGGTGCGCCGCTTCCAATCGGCGGAGGCGCTGGCACAGGCGCTCATGGCGTCGCTGACGCCGGAACGCGCCGATGCGCCGCCGGCAGCCACCGCGCCGACGCAGCCATCGCGCTCGGTGCGCTATGATACGGCGTCGTCCACCAGCGACATGAAGCGCCCGATCCGCGTGTTCGTCGCCGACGATCACACCATGCTGCGCAAGACGTTGATCAACTTCCTGTCGCAGCACGACGGGATCATGATCATCGGCGAGGCGGGCGACGGCGAAACCGCCTACCAGCAGGTCTTGGCGCTCGCGCCGGATGTGCTGCTGCTCGACCTGAATATGCCGATCAAGGGCGGCTTGGACATTCTGCCGGACGTGCGCAAGCAAGCGCCGAACGTCAAAGTGCTGATCCTGACCGGACGCGACGAGGACTGGTACATCACGCAGGCGCTGCGCAGCGGCGCGCACGGCTACCTGCTCAAGTCGTCCAGCGAAGGCGACCTGCTCGACGGCATCAACAAGGTGGTGCAGGGGCATCTGGTTTTGGGGCAGGGCGTGGCGGAAAAAGTCGTCACCGGGATGCTCGGTCAGGGCAACCAGTTGAGCGAAGACGAGCGTAAGCTGCTGCTGCTGGTCGCGGGCGGCTACGACAACGAAGCGATTGCCGACCGGCTGCGGCTGACCATGCCCGGCGTGATCGAAACGCTGGCGCGCGCCATTGACAAGATGAAGGCGAAAGATCGGCACGCGGCGGCGCTCAACGCGCTGCGGCTCGGCTATATCATGCTGGACGAACTGCAAACGCTGT
>JACSRG010000115.1 GCA_014879865.1 Anaerolinea sp. | reverse complement strand
TTGAATTTGTCCGAACAACCGCTCGGCTCCGCGTCCGACGCGAAGTCGCGCTGAAACAATTTCATGTGTAGGGACGAGGCACTGCCCCGTCCTTCAGGAGCAAAGCCCTATGGAACTGTATTTCTTTCGTCACGCGCTTGCCGAAGATGCGGTGGGCATGATCAGTGACTTCGACCGCAAGCTGACGCCCGAAGGCATCAACCGGACACGGCAGGCGGCGCAGATTCTCAAATCACTCGAAGTCTCCCCGACGCGCTTGTATTCCAGCCCGCTGGTACGTGCCCGCCAGACCGCCGAACTGTTAAGCGCCGAACTCGGTATCCCCGTGCAGATGCGCAGTGAACTCGCGCCGGGGTTCGGCTATGGCGAACTGCGGACGCTGGTGCACGATGCGAGCGCGAACGATCACGTCATGCTCGTCGGTCACGAGCCGGATTTCAGCGTGACGATCAGCGCGCTGACGGGCGGCAGCGAGATCGTCATGAAGAAGGGCGGCTTGGCGCGCATCGAAGTGACGGGCTACCAACCGCTGCAAGGCGCGCTCGTCTGGTTGATCGCGCCGAAAGTCTTTCAGGCGCTCGGCTGACAGTTCACTCACGGGCACAGCGGCGTGACGTTGTACTGCCGCCGTTCGAGGCAGGTGAGTTCGCGCACGAAGCGGTGACCCGGCAGCCATGCGCGGATCGCGTCCGTTTCCAGTGCGACTTCCCACTCGATGATCTGCCCGTCGCGCCCCGACGACAGCAGCGTATCCGTGCCGTGCCGGTACGCGACCGCGAACACGTCGTTGCTGTGACCTTCCAGCGCGAGGATTTGCGTGCCGGTAGCGACATCCCACAGGCGCACCGTATCGTCGAACGACGCGCTGATGATCGTCTGCTCGTCCGGGCTGAAGATCACCGAGCGCGCCACATCACTGTGACCGACGAAACTGTAGAGTTCCGCGCCCGTCGCCACCTCCCACAATGCCAGCAGGAAATCCTGTCCCGCCGTCAGCGCCAGCCGACCATCTTGGCTGAACACCACATCATCGACGGCGGATGTATGCACGCCGTCGAAGGTGCGAATCTGCGCGCCGGACGCCGCGTCCCACAGGATCGCCTCGCCTCTGCCCGTCAGCGATCCGCCGCCCGTCAGGATCAGACTTCCGTCCGGGCTGTACGCCGCCGCCAGCACGGGACCGGAATGCCCGACGAACTGGCGCATTTCCTCTCCGGTCGTCAGATCATATTCGTAGACCACCTGCCCCCCGCCGAGCATATCGCGCATGAACGCCGCGATCAGCGCGTGTGTCCCATCCGGGCTGATGTCTACGCCGGGGATCGCCAGCGCGTCGAGCGTGATCTGCACGAGCATCTCGCCCGTTTCCACATCCCAGAGGCGCGCCGTGCCATCCCACGCGCCCGACAGCAGTAGGCGCTCGTCGTCGCTCAAATCCATCGCGATCACCCCTGCGTCGTGACCCTCCATCCGCCGGATGACTTCGCCTGTCGCCAAGTCCCACAGCAGAATCACGGGATCGGCATCGCCGCCGCCGGAGATCGCCCGCGTGCCATCCGCCGTGATCACCAGACTCGCCGCGCTTGCGCCGTCCGCGTAGCCGCGCAGCACACGGCTTTGCGCCCCACCGTTGACGTACCATTCGCGCAGTGTCATATCCTGCGACGCCGAGACCAGCGTCACGCCGTCCGGTGCGAACCGCACGCGGCTGAGCGGCGCTTCATGCCCGATCAAACGGCGGATCAAGCGCCCGGTTTCGACTTCCCACAGGTAGACGAACGAGTCATACGTCGCCGTTGCAAGGACGTCGCCATCCGGGCTGATGTGCATGTCGGCAGTGCTGGCGGCGCTGTAGCCGGTAGCGAAGTTCTGGAGTTCGCGCCCCGTCTCAAGGTCATAGACGAAGATCGCGCCGAAATTCACGCTGATCAACGCCCGCGTCTGCGTTGGGTTGAAGACGGCAGCGACCACCGTCACGGCGTCGCCCGTCGGGTTGGTGATCGGACCATACGTGTTGAGTTCTCTGCCGCTGCGCACATTCCACAGGCGCACGGTCGCGTCCCAACTGCCGGTGAGCAAACGCCGTCCGTCCCGGCTGAACGCCAGCGACGTGACCTGATCCTCGTGTCCGTTGAACTGCTGCACCGGCTGATCGTCGCTGTCCGCCACCGCCCACAGAAACAGGTTGTTCCGCGTGCCGCTGTGACCCGACGCGATCATCTCGCCGTCCGGGCTGAACAGCACGACCTGCGCGGGTTGTATCCGTTCGAAACGCCGGATTTCTTGCCACGCTGCCACATCCCACAGGACGATGCTCCCGTCACCCAAGCCGAGGGCGGCGAGGTTCGCCTGTTCCGGCAGCGGGCTGAAGTCGATGCTGTTGACCGAGCCGAGCGTCGCCGTCATGCCCAAGCCTTCCATCGCCTCGCCGGGGAAGGTATGCGCTTGCAACTGCTCCCCCGTCTCCGCGTCCCATAATGCCAGCGTGCCATCTAAGCCGCCGCTCAAGTACCAGCGTCCATCCGCGCTGACATCCAGCGCCATGACCCAACTGCCATGCCCGCCGCTCATCACATGGCGCGTCCCCGGCGCATACGCGGCGGAGATCAGGCTGTAGCGCGCCTGCGTCGGCGGGTCGGCGCTGTCATTTGCCTGCAATGCCAGCGCCAATGCGAGATCGGTATTTTCGGCTTCAATTGCCCGCCCCGCCGAGGCTGCCAGCGCGAGGCTGTTGGCGATGGTTGCGCTGCGTTCGGCGGTGGCTTGCGCGGCGACCGCCGTCGCGGCGTTCTGCGCGACCGCCGTCCCGCGCAGATCGGACTCTTGGCGGCGCGTTTCCGCCACGCTGAAGGCATAGAAGGCGAAGACGGTCAAGATCAGCGCGGCGACCAGCGCGACGCTGACCGCGCCGAGTGTCACCCGCTGGCGAGCGCTGGCAGCGCGGCGGCTGGCGATGATGTAGGCGGTATGCGCTTCGGTCGGCTTGGGGTCTTTGCTCCCGCTCTGCGCCAGCCACGTTTCCGCCTCGTGCAGATCGTCGCCGCGCAGCAGCAGGCTTGGATTACGCCCGCGCGCCTCCCACTCGCGCGCCCGCACGTTGAGCCGGGTATGCGCCTGTACGTGCTTCAAGTCGAGGTTGATCACGCGCAGCAGTTCCGCGAACGTCTTGTCGAAGTCGTCTTCTTCGCGGAAGAACAGCCAGTTGTGCCGCGCCAGCGCCTTGTGCATCTGCGTCGGCGGGACTTCGCGCCGCACCACCGGGATCAGCCGCTTGTTCGTCTCGACCGCGTACTGTACCTCGTTGGTACACACGGGCGAGGTGACCGAGTCGGGACTGATCACGAAGATGAAGTTCTGCGCCGCGTCGATCCCGCGCTGGATTTCGTTCCACCACTCCGAGGTCAGCGGGATGTCCTGCCAATCCACCCACGTATCGTGGTTGCGGGCGTGCAGCGAGTCATGCAGGCGGCGCACGAACTCACCGTCTTTGCGGGAGTACGAGATAAACACATCAGTCATGGGTTCGTCTTCGCTTGAACGGGTCAGTTTACGATTTTTGGGTCGATTACTGCTTGTATTCTACACGCCGCTCGTCGTCGTCACCAACCCGTCGGGCGGGGTGTCCCCATTGGCAAACGCGCGGCTCAACTGTGCGTCCCGTTCGAGCGCGAATGTCCGCACATAGTCGCAGTCCCCATCGGCGAGGCAGTAGAGCAGCGCCGACAGTTCGCACTGGAAGCGTTCGCGCTTCGCGGCGGGCAGTTCCGCCAGCGCATTGGCGATCACGCCGAGCAGCGCATCCCGGTCAGAGATGCCCATATAGTCGGACAGCGGGTCATGAATGTCGAGGAGTCTGAGCAGCGCCGTATACAACAGATCGAGCGCAAACAGTTCTTTGACGGGGTACATGGAAAAATCCACCGCCGGGGCATGTTTCATGGCGGCAAGGGTCGAGTCGTCCACCTGCGTCAGCGGTAGAGCGGTGAGTCGTTTCACCGACACACCGAGCGCCGCCGCTACCCGGATTCGGTCGGCGGCGATGGTCGAAACTTCGCCCTGCTTCCGTGCCACAGCGGCACTCCCATATTATTTATCTTTGTAGATCATCCTAGTCCTTTTTTATCCCATGTCAACCGTGGTTAACACACATGAATAGGAGAGGAGTCCGCCTCTAATTAGCGGGAAATCGCATATATAGTGAATGCAGCGTCCACGAACGAGACAAAAGGACTTCTTGATGACCCTATCTCGACGCACTTTCTTGAAATTAAGCGGCGCGGCAGCCGTCGCAGCCACGCTCAACCCTGCATGGGCAGCGCCACCCCGCCAAGCCGACTCTGACCCTATCCTGCACCTCCTCAACCGGATTTCGTACGGCGTCCGCCCTGACGAGCTGGATCACGCGCGGAGCATCGGCTATGAGGCGTATCTCGACGAGCAGTTGAACCCCGCCACCATTGACGACGCCGGCATGGATGCGCGCCTCGCGTGGCTGCCCGTCCTCAACATGGATCGGGCGACGCTTGCCCGCCTCGCCAACGACGATTACCGCGCTTACATCGCCATCACCGAGGGCATGATCCAGCGCGCGGTCTTCAGCCGCCGCCAGCTTTATGAGCGCGTGGTCGAATTCTGGACGGATCATTTCAACGTGGCGGAAGGCGACAACAACAGCGAACTGCTCATCCTCCACCGCGATGTGATCCGGCGGCACGCGCTCGGCAGCTTCCGGTCGCTGGCGCTTGGCGTGGCGCGTACCCCGGCGATGCTCTACTATCTCGACAATTACATCAACGTGGCGGAACACCCGAACGAGAATTACGCCCGTGAACTGCTCGAACTGCACACGATGGGCGTCGATGGCGGCTACACCGAGGATGACGTAAAAGCCGTCGCCCGCGCTTTCACCGGCTGGACGATCCACGATGGGACAGACGACGGTTTCTACTTCGATCCCGACGTCCACGACACCGACGAAAAAGTGATCCTCGGTCACACGCTCCCGGCGGGGCGCGGCATCGAAGACGGCTTGCACGTCCTCGGCATCCTCGCCGATCACCCGGCGACGGCGCGTTACATCGCCTTCAAGCTGTGCCGCCGGTTCGTCGCCGATGAGCCGCCCGCCAGTCTGGTCGAGAGCGCCGCGCTGCAATTCATCGTCAACGACGGGCAGATTGCGCCCGTGCTGCGTCACATCTTTATGTCGCCGGAATTCCACGCATCGGCGGGGCAAAAACTGCGCCGCCCGCTCGACTTCTTCATCGGCGCGCTGCGGGCGACCGGGACGGAACTCCCGTTTTGGCGCATGGAGGAACTGCTCCAAGACCTCGCGCAGCCGCCGTATGGCTGGCATCCACCGGATGGCTATCCCGATGTCGCGGGCGCGTGGATGAGCAGCAGCGGACTCTTGGCGCGCTGGAACGTCGCCATGACGCTCACGCATGAGGCGGCGAGCGAACCGTACACCGACATCCGCACCGATTTGTTCAACCGGATCGGGACTCCCGGCAGCGCTGCCGATCTGGTCGATGCGGTGGCGCGGCAGGTCTTCGGCACGACCCTGCCAGATGACCAGCGCGCGCTGTACGTGGATTTCGTCACCGATGGCAACGACAAATTCGCGCTGGACGATCACCTGATCGCCACCAAGACGCCGACGCTGTTCGGCTTGATGCTGGCATCGCCCGCGTTTCAGTGGAGATAGCGATTAGCCGCTAGCTCTTAATGCTTTTGCTAATCGCTAACGGCTTGAAAGGACAATGATGGTTACGAGACGTGACTTTATAAAAAGCGTCGGCGGTATCGGCTTGATCGGCGTGAGCAAGGCATTATTCCCGGCGTGGATGCCGCGCATGGCATTCCGTCCACCGCAGCAGAGTGGACGCGGTGATGTGCTGGTCGCCATTTTCCTGCGCGGCGGCATCGACGGCTTGAGCGTCGTCGTGCCGTTCGGCGAGGGCGCGCACTACTACGACTCGCGCCCGACGATTGCCGTCCCCGAACCGGGGAGCGCCGCCAGCGCCGCGCTTGACCTTGACGGCTATTTCGGCTTGCATCCCGCGCTTGCGCCGCTCATGGAGAGCTACCAGCAGGGCGATCTGCTCATCGTGCAGGCGACCGGCTCAACCGATCCGAGCCGATCCCATTTCGACGCCATGCAGTTCATGGAGTACGGCACGCCGGGCAACAAGACCACCGGCACGGGCTGGATCGGGCGGCATTTGCAGTCTACCGCGTGGATCAACGACTCGCCCTTTCGCGCCGTCGGCATGGGCGCGATGGTGCAGAACTCGCTGCGCGGACAAATCCCGGCGCTCTCGCTCCGTTCCATCGCCGATTTCCATCTGCGCGGGCGCGAAGACGAACTGGCGCAGGCGCAGCAAATGCTCTCACGCCTGTACAACATCGACGCACCAGAGGGGGCGCTCGACGGACAGGCGCGGCTCGTCTTCGAGACGGTGGACGTGCTCAACGCCATCAACGCGGGCGGCTACACTCCGGCGGACGGCGCGGTCTACCCGACCGACGACGAAGGCTTCGGCTTGGGCTTGCAGCAGATCGCCCAGTTGATCAAGGCGGATGTTGGCTTGGAAGTCGCGTGCGTCGATGTCGGCGGGTGGGACACGCACGAGAATCAAGGCACGCTCGATGGCTACTTCAACAACCTGCTGACGCTCTTAGGGAACGGTCTCGCCGCCTTCCGCGCCGATCTCGGCGACCGGATGCGCGACGTGACCGTCGTCACTATGAGCGAATTCGGGCGGCGCGTCGAAGAGAACGCCAGTTCCGGCACGGATCACGG
>JACSRG010000409.1 GCA_014879865.1 Anaerolinea sp. | reverse complement strand
CCCCTGCCGAAGAAGTTGAACCGGGCAGTCCGATAGTCACTGGCAGTGTCAGCGCGACCGGTGCAGCCGCGAATACGTCGATTTCGGGCACATAGTCGAACACGCCGCGCGCAAGCGTGAATGAGACGTCAACCCACGCGTTTCCGGCGGCGGTGGTCACTAAATACCACGTATTGTCACTATTGGTGCCTAACACGGGGAGTTCCGTGCCGCCCACCAAGGTCGTGATGACCGTGTATTGAGGTCCGGGACCGCTGCGGGCATTCAGAAAACTGGTGTTGACGACCAAGTGAGGAATGGCTAACTGCTGTTGGTCACCGCTCGCATGGACAGAGACGCCGAATAGCAAGAGAAATGAAAGCAGCAGGGCGAGAAGTGCTAATCTTTTCATGAGTGTTCTCCTCAATCACCGCAGAATCATGATTTCGTATATTGTAGGATAAAACCGAGCTTTATGCTGTAAGAGATACGGTGACAATCCGTAGGGCTGCCGACATGGATGCGTTGCGTCGAACTCTGCTATAAAGTAAATAACACTTCACCTAATAACCAGTCACAGAGGGTTTGCGATGCGCCTTGGCTTGATCTTGCTTTTCATTTTCGTCAGCCTGTTTTCGACCTTTGTTGTCAGCGCCGATTCGTGCGACTTGGACACATGCAGTCCGGGGCTTCCGCCCGAGACCGTTCTCGCCTACCCGGAGCCTCTGGTCGAGCGGATTCCGTTTGACAACACCCTGCTCACTGACCGCGTGTACCAACGCGTGTTAAGTGCTGTCGATGTCTATGATGCACCCAACGGTACCGTTGTCAGCCAGCTTGCTGCCGGATTCAACTTCGTCACCACGCATGGCGTTCAGGACAACTGGACGTTGATTAACGATAGTCAATGGGTGTTGACCGAGCAATTAAGGCAGGCACTGCCTTCTACGTTTTCCGGCGTTCGCCTGACTGAAGATATGCCGTACACAGTCGCGTGGATTCTCGTCAACGTTGTACCCAGTCGTACACCCGGCGCAGAGCCAACTGACGGAGATCTCGCCATCCTACGCTACACGCTCGTCAACATCTACAGTGAGATTGAAATCGAGGGGTGGCGCTGGTATCAAATTGGTGTCGATCAATGGGTGCATCAAACGTTAGTAGCAAAAATCCTGCCGATCATTCGTCCGCCCGAAGTCGATACGCAAAAGTGGGTGAGCGTCGATCTGTATGAACAGATTGCCATCGCTTATGAGGGTGATACGCCCGTCTTCGCCACATTGATCTCGTCCGGGCTCGCCGACTGGCCCACGAATGAAGGCATCTTTCACGTTTACGTCCGTTACCCGCGTACCCTCATGAGCGGCGCGGAGGGCAACCCGGACTTTTACTACCTTGAAGAAGTTCCGTGGACGATGTATTTCGACGGCGACATTGGTCTGCACGGAACCTACTGGCACGATGGTTTCGGCTACCGTCACAGTCATGGCTGCGTGAATCTCTCCATCACGGATGCTCACTGGCTGTATGTCTGGGCGGCAGATGAAATCGACCTGACTGTCCCGCGCGATACAGGCGCAGCCGTCTACGTTTACAGCAGCGGAGAATACCGCTAGAATTCCTCTGCACAAGCATTACAGAGGAGTTCTTCAGGTTGTTACACAGTCGCCCAATCGACCACACCAATTGGCTCATCGACCGTTTGCGCGGTTACATGAGCCAATTTGGTTATCAAACCCTCGATACGCCGATCATCGACTCGGCGGATTTATTCCTTACCCGTGCTGGTGACCAGATCATCAGCCGCCTCTTCACGTTCGAGCGGTTGGGACGCCAGCTCGCGCTGCGTCCCGAATTCACAGCAGCGGCGGCACATACGTACGTTGAACTTGATACAGAGGAAGTGACCCGCTGGCAGTTCGACGGAGCGATTTTCGCGGATGATGGCGGGGTGTTTCAGAAAACGAGTGTCGGCGCAGAGCTGTTCGGCATGTCCGGTGTAGCTGCTGATGCAGAAATCGTTGCGATGGCAGCAGGTGGATTGGAGCACGCAGGCATCAGCGGTTGGCGCGTCGTTATCGGGCACGTGGGCTTGATGCGGCAGCTTATCCGGCGCTATGGATTGGACGCGCGGACAGAGCGCTTCTTGCTCAATCAACTGCATGTACTTAAGGAATACGGCAAGCAGAGTGTGCTTGATATGTTAGATCGCCTGCTCGTCGGACGTAACGAAACTCCGCTTACTACACCAGAAATTGGCGATCTTAGTGAACTCGACGCGCATCAACTTCTCGGCGTGCTGCTCGACGCAACTCAGCATGGTGTGACGATGGGTGGGCGCTCCCGGCAAGACATCGTCCGGCGGTTGCTGCAAAAGCGGCAGCGGGCGGCTGAGCGCACCGAGATCGAAGCAGCACTCGATTTTCTAGAGGCATGGAGTAGTATCATCGGCGATCCTGAAACGGCATTTGGGCAAATCGAGCGGTTGCTAGAACCGGGCGATCACGATGCCCGGAAGACCCTCGACTCATGGCGCGCAATGATCAGCTTACTAGAGGTATACGGCATCCCATCAGAGCGCACGTTGATTCAGCCGGGGCTTGCACGTAACTGGGATTATTACACCGGCGTTGTGTTCGAAATACACGGGACTATGCTGCTGGCGGGCGGCGGGCGCTATGACGAACTTGCTCGCCTGATCGGCGGCGACCGTGATATTCCATCAGTCGGCTTTGCCTACTACCTCGATCAACTGCTGGCGGCGCTTCCACAAACTGCTGAACGACCGTCACTGGTGGAGCTAGCTGGTTCTCCGGTTGCCGCAGTGCGCTGGGCGTGTGAACTGCGGGCACGCGGGTTTAAAGTCGCGCAGTATCCCGACAATTCAAGCCGACCGGGCACGCTCATCGTTCAACCCGACGGCAGCCTCATATTCACCGGGAAGCGGTATCGCGTCGACGAGATTGACCGTTTGGTCAGCGATTTGGAGAAATCATCATGATGGAGCGCGTCACCCTTGCGCTGCCAAGCAAAGGCGCAATTGCCGACCCGACAATGAACTTCTTGAGCGACTGCGGTCTGCGCGTCGATAAGCCTAATCCACGTCAGTACACCGGGGCAATTCCCGCCGTTCCGAGCGTCGATGTCCTGTTCCAGCGCGTGACCGATGTCGTCTACAAAGTATCCGACGGCACGGTTCAGCTTGGCATCACCGGGCTAGATGTGGTGCACGAACACCCGCATGCCGATCTGGTCGTGATTCATCCCGATCTACGCTACGGTCACTGTAAGCTGCTGGTCGCCGTGCCGGAAGCATGGGTTGATGTCGAAAGCATCATCGATCTGGCAGAGGTTGCGCTGGATTTCCGCGAATACAAGCAGCGCAATCTGCGAGTTGCCACAACGTATTCGAATCTCACACGTAAGTTTCTACATGAGCAAGGTATACATCACTTCACAATGGTCAACGCCGAAGGCGCGATTGAAGTCGCTCCGACGATTGGCTACGCGGATGTGATCGTTGATCTCGTGCAAACCGGAACGACACTGCGCGAAAATCACCTGAAGGCGCTGCCCGACGGCGTGATCGTCGAGTCGCAGGCGTGTCTGGTTGGCAACAAACATGCACTGAAAGACCCCACCGTGCGAGAAGCCACGCGCAGCCTGCTTGAGCACATCGACGCGGCGCTGCAAGGACGCAGTTTTTCTCAGCTCACGGTCAATATTCGCGGGGACAACCCGGATACCATTGCACAGCGCGTGATGGAAAACCCGCTGACACGCGGCTTGCAGGGTCCGACGATTGCGCCAATCTACGGCGCAGACGGCGGGTGGTTCACCGTGACGCTGATCGTCTCCAACAAGAGCCTGCTGCCTGCAGTCGAACATCTTCGCCAGCTTGGAGGCACACAGGCTTCGGTCATCCCCGTCCGCTATGTATTCCTTGATCAGTCACCGACGTTTGAGCGCCTACAGGCAGCTCTCTTGGGCGCGAGCTAGTTTAGCGCCCTTTCCACCTCGTCGAGTGTCTGATCGACGAGGCTGCGCACGTCCGTGCTTTCCGCGCCCATTTCGACCGCCAGCGCAAACCCAAGCAGGCTGACCGCCGGTGGGAATTTCGCGCTGTCGGTCAAATTCATTGTCAGGAATGGGCAGCAAAACAGCGCTGATTTCAAATAGGCACGCCAGTCTGTGGGCAGCCAGCTTCGTTCCTTCAGTTCACGCAGCATGGGCACGAGAACGCGCTCCACCTTGCTGTGCCAGAACATCAGGCGGACGGGATGGAGTGCGTAATTGTGCGTGACACGCCATTGATCGCCTGTTCGATCTAGGCGAATCGATGTCTGGGCGGCTTTCTCGTGCGGATGATACATCCACATGGCGAAGACATTGTGGAACAGCGGCTTGGTCAAGTCGAGCAGCGGATGATGTTGCCCCGCGAATGCCGGATCGAAGTACAACAGCGCCGGCGGACGGAAGAACACGTTGCCATTGTGTGCGTCGCCGTGACCGATCACTGCTGCGCCCGTTTGATCGGGACGTAAAATCGCCGTTGATCGCTCGATCAAAGTGTTGAGCGTATCGTCATACCGCTGCCCGTTGATGATCCAGCGCGCGTGGCGAACCTCGTCCATTGTGGTTTCGCCGTGAGGCAGCACGACCTTAACCTGAGGATCATAGAAGCGCGCGAGACGTCCGCCCGTCAGTCGATGGAAAAACAACTGATGGATCGGGGCTTGAGCTGCCGACTCCGCCGATTGCCATGTTAGGGTCTTCCGGTACAACTCAAGTAGTTGATCATCCGCCGCTGCCTGCGCTTCGCTCAGCGTGTCGTGCTGCGTCAGGTCGCCACACTCAATTGCCCATGCCACATCAAATACCGAGGGATCGGTGATTAACTCGTAGATCAGAAGTTGTTTTCCGGCTTCGGTCGAACTGTAGATCGGTTGGAGGACAGGATACCCTGCCTGCGCAAGCTGTCCGGCGTGATAGAACTCATTGAGGATACCATCGGCTTCGATGTGCGTCTTGAAGAATAGACGTCGTCCATCACTCAACGTGAGAAAGCCGTTGAACGAGTTAAGCGACACGGCAAGCGGTCGTAGTTCGACCGCCGCCGCATCGAGTCCCAATGTCGTTTGCAGAAACCGGATCAGCAAACGCTCAGCCGCCGCCTTGTCCGTAAACTGTAGGCGCTGGATGTCGGCAAGGACTTCGCTCATATGCCGAGTATCTGGTTGCGTTTGCGAATTGCCAGCGCGTGCGCCGGGAAGTCTTCGTAGTCCGCCAGCGTCGCCGTGATTCCTTGCAAGCGGCTATAACCCTCTGGTGAGAGATAGCCAACGCCGCTGCGCTTGAGGAAGTCCCACACGCTGACTGAGGAGAAACTGCGCGCGAACCCACCCGTCGGGAGAATCGCGTTCAAGCCGAGGCAGTAATTCGCTGTCGGAATGGGCGTATAGTGCCCAAGCAGAATTTCGCCCGCGTTCTTGAGCTTTCCAAGAGTCACAAATGGATCGCGTGTGAGGACTTCGAGGTGTTCCGGCGCGTAATCGTTCACAAATTGGATCGACTCCTCTAGGCTGTTGGTCAGCAGCACGCCGCCGTAGTTCGAGAGTACGTTATTGACGAAACCGCGCCGCCATTCGGGTAGTTCGGCGATGTAGCCGGGCAGGAGTTCGAGCGCCTGCCGCGCGACCGCCTCGCTGTGCGTGACGAGGATCGCGGCAGACTCCGCGCCGTGCTCCGCCTCGACCAGCAGATCGAGTGCCGCCAAGCGGGGATCGGTCGATTCATCCGTCAAGATGATCGACTCGCTTGGACCGGCGGGCAACCCGACATCGACCGTGCCGTAGAGCAACCGCTTGGCAGCGGATACATAGCTGCTGCCGGGTCCGATCAGCTTCGCGACCTTCGGAATCGTCTCTGTGCCATAAGCCAGCGCCGCGATTGCCTGCATCCCGCCGACGACATAGACTTCATCGATTCCGCAGATTTCCGCCGCGACGAGGGATGCAGCGTCGGCTTTGCCATCCGGCGTGGGCGGTGTCACAACTATAATGCGCGGAACCCCGGCGACGCGTGCCGGAGTCGCGAGCATGAGCATCACCGACGGGAACGCCCCTTTACCGCGCGGAACGTATAGACCGGCGCTCGTCACCGGGGTGACTTTCTCGCCCGCCATGATCCCCGGTTGAACTTCGGTGAACCACATCGGTTCGGGCATTTGCTCTTGGTGGAAGTGGTGAATATTGCGGTGCGCCTCGCGAATGGCGTCGATCACGTTAGGTTCGAGGGCAGCGCGTGCCCGCGCAAAGTCGTCCGGGGTAGCGCGCAGCATCGAAGCGGTGAAATCCTTAGCATCGAAGCGGCGCGCGTACTCCACGACGGCGCTGTCGCCGTCGCGCGCCACGCGGTCGATGACTTCCTGCGCCAGCGGGAACAGATCGCGAATGTCTTTTTCCGCGCGCCGCAGCAGTTTGGCGAGGTCTGATGGTGAGAGTTCGGCAAGTTTTAGAAACTGGATCAACGTAGGTCTCCTACAAAACAAAAGCGCGGAGTAGTGTAGCACCCCGCGCTTGGAATCTCATATCGAGTCGTGACGTTACGAGTTAACCGGCGAGGCGGTCAGAACATTCGAGCGGCGGCGGGTACCGTCCCAACGAATATCCGGGACGAGGATCTCGCGCTTTTCCATGATACGTTCACGGTGCGGGATCAAGTCTTTGAGCATGATCTTGACTTCTGCGACCACATCGTGAGTTGGCTTGTAGCCGAGGTCGAGCAAATGCTGCCGATCCGGGTTGTAGTAATGCTCTTCCTTCTCGGTACGCGGATTATCGAAATGCTCGATTTCGACATCCAACCCGACTGCCGTCCCTGCTTCGCGCACTTTTTCCGCCAATTCGGTGACGGTGTAGCATTCCTCAAACTGGTTGAAAACGCGATACTCGCCCTGTTTCGGCGGGTTTTCAATCGCAATCGTCAAGCACTGCATCGAGTCGCGCATTGGCAGGAAGCCGCGCTTCTGGTGTCCGACGCCGTACACGGTGAGCGGGTGTCCGATCACTGCCTGACACGCAAAACGATTGATCGCCGTGCCGAAGCACTGGTCGAAGTCAAGGCGCGAACGCAGACGCGGATCGTCACCCATCTCGTCGATCTGTGTGCCAAACACAACGCCCTGCATGATGTCGGTCGCGCTCAAGCCCCAGATGCGGCAAGCGAAAATCGTGTTGTGCGTGTCGTGGACTTTGGTCAGGTGATAGAAACTGCCGGGATTGCGTGGGAACGTCATGCGGTCCTTGCGTCCGCGATATTCGATCTCGAAGAAGCCTTCGGGAATATCGACATTCGGCGTGCCATATTCACCCATCGTGCCGAGCTTGACGAGGTGCGCATTCGGGCAGACTTCGCGCATCGCCCATAAAACGTTCAAGCTGCCGTTGACATTATTGGTATGCGTCCCAACTGCGTGTGCCTGATCCATCATCGAATACGGTGCGGACGGCATTTCGGCAAGATGGACAATCGCGTCCGGCTGGAAATCCTCCAGATAGCTGCGAAGGAAGGGATAATCGAGCAAATCGCCTTCACGGAACTGGAGTTCCTTGCCAAAATGATCACGGAACGCAGCGAGGCGTTCTTCCATGCTGTAAATCGGGATCGCGCTGACGCTGCCAACTTCTTCGACCCACTGACGACGCAGGTATCGATCGGTTCCGGCGACTTCATGTCCCCGTGCGGTTAGATATTGTGCGAGCGCCCACCCCAAATAGCCATCAATGCCGGCGATAAATACTTTCATGAACCTACGCCTCCACGCAGAGAAACTTAACAGTTATCACAACCCCGAAACAGGGCTAAAGCTACGTTTAAGAGCGTGTTAGCTCCGGTACGCTGACGTTGGGTTGGAAACTGCCCAAGTAACCTTGCACTGCCATGAGTTCGGCATTCAAGATGCTGCATCCGGCTGCGCCGCGAATGGTATTGTGCGACAGCGCGACGAACTTGTAACCGAGCAGCGGATCGGGACGCAGGCGACCAACGGACGTGGACATACCGTTACCAGCACTCCGGTCGCGGCGCGGCTGCGGACGATCTGGCTGCGTCATGTAAATGACAGGCTGCTTGGGTGCGCTGGGCAAGCTCGGAACAGGGTCAAGCCCCCGGAAGCTGTTCCATGCGTCGATGACAGCGTCAAGAGAGGGTTTGTCCCGCAGTTCCATGCTGACGTTGACAAGGTGTCCGTCGATGACCGGGGCACGATTGCACGAAGCGCTCATGACCGCATCCAGCGGGATGATTGACTCGCCGCCGAAGTGTCCCAGCATCTTGAGCGGTTCCGTCTCGACCTTTTCTTCTTCACCGCCGACATAAGGGATCATGTTGTCGAGGATGTCGAGTGACGCGATTCCCGGATAGCCCGCGCCGCTGATCGCTTGAGCGCTCACGATCATCACCTTAGACACGCCGAACTTGAGCAGCGGTGCGAGCGCCATCACTACCGGCATGATCGTGCAGTTGGAGTTTGCAACCAGCGCACCGCTCGTCCAACCGCGTTGCTGACGCTGTACCTCAATAAGACTCAGGTGTTCCGAGTTGATTTCCGGGAGCAGCAGCGGCACATCGTCCGCCATACGGTGCGCTGAGGCGTTCGTGCAGACGACATGACCTGCCGCCGCCAGCTCGATTTCGCGCAGTTCTGCCGCTTCCTTGGGCAGCGCCGAAAACACAAGCGGCGAGGTCAGCGGCGCGTCGAGCGGTTTGACCTGCAAATCAAGGATCGAGTCGGGCGGACTGCCATCCAGCACCCAGCGCACTGCTTCCCCATACGTGCGACCGGCACTGCGATCCGAGCCGATAACTTCGGCGACGCGGAACCAAGGGTGATTTTCCAATAGCTGAATAAACCGCTGACCAACTGCTCCGGTTGCGCCGAGCACGGCGACATCAAGTTTTTGCATCGCTTAGATTCCTATGGATTGATTCTTCACAGCCGGGTACGAGCCCAACATCTTTACGAACGATGCGCGCTGCAGCAATCGCGCGAGCGCTTCTTGAACGAGATGATCCTGCCAGTGACCTTCAATATCGACGAAGAAAATGGGTTCCCACGGGCGATTTCGGCGTGGACGCGATTCAATCTTCGTCAGGTTGATATTCCGCTGGGCAAATTCGCCGAGGCATTCGTACAGTGCCGCCGGACGGTTGCGGGTTGCGAAGACGATAGAAGTCTTGTTGAACTCGCCGCGCTCAGGATCATCGTCGGCAAGCAGGAAGAACCGGGTGAAGTTGAATGGCACATCTTCGATTTGCGTTGCCAGTAGATCGAGATCATACAAATTCGCCGCCAGTTCGCTGGCAATCGCCCCGGTGTGACCATCGGCGGGTTCGTGCGCGAGATCGTGCGCCGAACCCGCCGTATCATACCAAGGCACAGGTTCGATCTTGTGGCGCTTGAGGAATTTATCGCACTGGGCGAGTGCCTGCGGATGTGAGCGTACTCGCTTCAGGTCTTCGAGTTTGACGCCTTTGGGTGCCATCAATGCATGGTGAACATGCAGGATAACTTCAGCCTGAATGCGCAAGTCAGAGTCCATCAGCAGTTCGTATGCTTGGTTGACTGCCCCGGCAAGTGCGTTTTCGACGGGGAGCATTGCATAGCGGGCTTGACGCGTGTGCATGGCTTCAAACAGGTCACTCAATGTCGGAGTAGGGAACGACGTGATTGTGTCCCCGTAGTGCTGGCGAATCGCCTGTTCCGAATAAGCGCCATGAATTCCTTGAAAGGCGACACAGTCGGGCAAGATGGCTCTACTCCTGATGCGGAAAAACGAGCGACAAGCGTACCATACGCGGTGAATCGCGTCAAATTTGACGGAAAGAGGAGACGATGCTACACTTTTTTATCATCAGTATATGTTTAATTCAGAGGCTCCATGCAGGAAACTCGGCGTCATATCCTTGACATCCTTCGGAGACGCGGACAGGCAACTGTAGATGACATCGTGGACGAACTGCAGAAGCGCCGGGGCAGTATTACAGCGGTCACGGTGCGCCATCACCTAATGCGGTTGCAGGAAGAAGACCTGATTACCTCGCCTGAACTCCGTCGGCGCAGTTCGCCGGGTCGTCCGCAGTATATCTACGCATTGACCGAGAAAGCCAAGGATTTATTCCCTAACAACTATCAGCGCCTCGCAATGGGCTTGCTCATGGAATTGCAGAAGCAGTTGCCAAAAGATGGTGTCAACGTCATTCTTGAAGGCGTTGCCGATACGATGGCACAAGATGTCTATATGCCCGATGCGCCGCTGGCAGAACGCCTAGATGTCGTGGTCGAGTACTTGAACCAGAGCGGTTATGAAGCTTCGTGGCAGCGTGAGGGTGACAATTTCCTGCTCATCACGTCGAACTGCCCGTATCATGGTCTTGCCGAGGGTAGTGGATCGCTCTGCCAGATGGATATGCGTTTGGTGTCTACGTTGTTGGGAGTCATACCGCGCCGCTTGAATCATGTCATGCAGGGTGACGCGCACTGCTCGTACTTGATCCCGCAGGTGACAAACGGACGCTGATTTTTATGACGATTGTCTGTTTAATTGACGACCGTCTTGGAGTATGCTAAAATCACCGCAGTCCTAAAATTAGAAATACGAGAGGGGATTTCCACATGGCTGTCAACGAGCCACTGACTACGACCGACGTCCAAATCTTGACTGTCACCCCGGCAGCACAGCAGATGATTCACACGCTGCTCGAACAGCGTCAGATACCCGGCTATGCCCTGCGTGTGTTTGTGTCCGGTGGGGGCTGCTCTGGTTTGCAGTACGGAATGTCGTTCGAGAAAGAACCGCGCGAGTTTGACGCGGTGGTGGAAGCCAGCGATGGCGTTCGCCTTGTGGTTGACCCCACCAGCCTGATGTACCTCGAAGGCGCGACGATTGACTTTGTTGACAGCCTGATGGGTGGCGGTTTCCGCATCGATAACCCGAACGCGGTTTCGACCTGTGGCTGCGGACACTCTTTCAAGAGCAAGGATGGTGAAGAGTCTGGCAGCGGCGGCTGCGGTTCTTGCAGTCACTAATGAGCAGCAAAAAGGCGACCGTAATGGGGTCGCCTTTTTGATTCCTGTTTGCTTAGCCCCGCCGCAGTGAACTAATGGCTAGCCCGAGCAGACCGACACCGCCAATCGCGAGAATAGGCACAAGCGGGGGCACTTGGGTATTGTCGGAAAGCCCTGATACGCCGCCTGCTGGCTCGATGGTGGCGATACTGCCAACAGTGGGCGCAATCGCCACGAGTTCCGGCGGGTAGGTGAACGTTGGCATCACTTGACGTGTGGCAGTCTCGTTTACTGCTGTACTGATTATCCCGCTGCGCACAATTTGGGTCGCGGTCAGCGCGCCGCCCGGCGTCAATGTGACGACTGACTGCGTCTGGGTCAGCCCGGCGAGGATGGGATCGTCGGTCGCTTGTGCCGCTAGATCTAGTTCCGGGATTGTGCTGGCATCACCGGTAATGTTGACCAGTTCATCATAAACCCATCCTCGTCCCGTCGGTGAAGATGGGAACTCGAATTGCAGCCAGCGCACGTAGCGCCCGATCACCGTGTAGAATTCCCCGGTGCGAATCGTGCCCAACTGCGCCGACTCGGTACTGGGTTCAGCGCGCACGTTTGCCAGCTCTTTCGCTTCCAGCAGCGCCAGCGTAGGCGGTTCGGGGGTGCGTGTTGGCGTAGGAATCGCAGCCTCGACCGCAGGCGGTGCGGGCGCTACTGCCGACAAATTAATCACCGCTGGCGTCGGCGTCGATTCCTGTGCCGCTGCATGGTCGATCCCGGCAAAAACAAGCAAGCTGACGAGAAACAACAATCGAATCATGGATTTACTCCGCTTAACCCGAGCCATTATATCACCATGACACGTTGTTTTCGGGAGATGTCCTGCCCTGTTCTGCGAACCGCTGTTCGTTTCCCCTCACCATGTAGCCCTGATACTCTTGATTGGTATAGCCAACCACAGTCCATCCGCTGAGATTGAAGGCGGGACGCGGTTCGGCGCAGGTCTCGCAGTAGGCAGGAATCCATTCTCCGTTATAGCGTCTGGCAATGTGCATGTGCGTGCCTGTCGAGAAACCACCCTCGCATGATGGACGCCCGATTCGATCCCCTACCCCAACGTTCGTTCCTACACCAATTCGATCCTGCCCCGCCATATGCAAATACAGGATTGTCCAACCGGTAGATTCGTCACCATCCCCGTCGAGATCGAGCACAACCGTGCCCTCGTCCGTGCGCGCAATGACACCCGGTGCGACCGCAGTGGCGAAATTCGCCGACACATAACAACCTGATGATACCGTCGTCAAATCATCCGGCGGAGCGAAGTCGATGGCTGCCCATGCGCTGCCGCTTCCCCATCCTCCATGCGGACCGCCAGTGAAATACCACGTTTGTCCGCTTGGGAACGGAAATGCCAACTGCGGTTGCGCGAGCTCCGGAGGAACAAGGGGTTCGACTGCCTCTCTGAAGGGGTCGCCGAAATAGCTTACATACGTCCGGTATAGACCCGTCGCCGCGACTTGTGCCTGCCACACGCCCAACGTGTTATAGCGTGCTAGCATATACTGCACAGCGACCGTTCCCGCATTCAATCCCGGCGCAAACTGGAGTCTTGCTCCATCCTCGAATTCGAGAGTGGTTAAGCCCCGCCCTTTCCAACCGTAGTACCCGGCATTGAGTTGATCGGCTGCCCATGTGAGCTGCCGGTACAACCCGTTTCGATCAAACCCGAACGGTGAAGCGGGCGCACCCATCGGGTACGTCTTAACGTCGTCAGCGGGATTCGGGTTTGTCAGCCACTGCGCGCGGAATTCGAGCAAAGCGAGCAGCAGCCGCGCATCGACGCTGTACTCAAGCGAAACACGCTGCACGATTTGAGCAGCAGTCAGCACGCTTTCATTCACAATGTCGGTGGCAGTGCGGATGTAGCCCGGCTGCCGCTCGACGAATGCGAACACGTCGAATGTACTGCTTCCCGGCGCACGGACGAGACGGCTGTCCGGCACGATTTTGAAGTCACTGCCAAAGGTGGTGGGCGTATCGGGCAGTCGAATCACCTGCCCGATTTCCAGATTATCCGGGTTGGCGATGTCGTTGACCGCCAGCAGCGCGTCGAGACTCACACCTGCTTGAAATGCGATACCGCTGAGTGAATCACCGGCGCGCACGACATATTCACCGCCGCCCGGACTCACGCCAATATCGCGCGGCGGATTTGGCGTTGGGTTGATCAATGTGCCTTCCAGCGGCGGAATCACCGCGGGAATCTGTGTTTGCGCCGGTTGAGCGGTTTGTGCGGCGACAGTCGCCGTGACGACCAGCGTGTCGTCAGGTTGCAGCCGAACGCAGGCAAGAATTGCCAGCCCTAGCGTGCTGAGAGGGAGAAGAATTCGCTTGAAGTTCCGCACGCTAGTTGAAACTCCATACTCCGAAGTAGCCTTCTGCAATCGACAGTGGGACGACGTTGGATTGTGTGTCAAGCAGCATAATGAGCGGCGTGCCATTCGCCGAGAGTTCGCTGTAGATCAGATGGCGGCTGTCCGGCGACCACACACGGTGACTCTGGGCAAACTGATCAAAGTAGGTCAGAAGGTACAGCATATCGGCGGTCGGCGTAAAACTGCCGTAGCGCCGTATGTTCCCTGATGCCACGTCAAGAATCGACCAAGTCAGTTCTGATGAGCTCCCTTGACTGTCCGGTTTGGCGTTAAATTGTCCCGGCTGTTGTGCCGGGGAAACATAGGCGATGGAGCGGCTGTCCGGTGACCAAAAGAACGCAATCATCTCAGAAGTGTCGGATTCTGCAATGACCTCACCCGTAACGGCGTCAGCCACCTGCAAAGGATTTTCAGCGTCAATATAAGCGATCTGATTACCATCGGGTGACCACGAGAACCAGATCGGACTGGCGAGACTCGATGCGAATGACGTAATCACCCCATTGGCGACAACCGCCAGATCGGTCGCTCGCCCGTTTGCCATCCCAAACAATACCCGGTCATCGACTGGCGACCATGCGGGTGCGAAGAATCCCGCTGGACGCTCCGCAAGCGTGACCGTGATCGCCCCTGCATTGATGTCATAGATGTCAAGGCTGGTATTGCCGCGCTGCCACACCATTTGCTGCCCGTCAGGACTCCAACTGAAGTAAAACGGTGACCCCGTGCCGACCTGCGTTACCGACGGTTGTTCCCCCTGATCCCGGATGACATTGACCACAAATCCATTTGCCTGCTGACTCCCCAGCAGTACCGCGAGATCCCGGCAGGCTTCACCACACCCGCGCGGTGACCAGTACGCATAGGTGAAGTTTTCACCTGCGGCTTCATAAACACTAGTGCCGGGCGCTCGCCCATCTGCCGAAATGAACACTTCGGCGGATCGTTCCTGCTGCGTGTTAACTTCGGTCTCGAAATAGGCTAGTCGTCCGTCGGTAGACCAGACGGGGAATTGGTAGAAGCGTACCGCCGCCGCTGATACGCCGGCGTCATCCGTGATCGTGATGCGTTCTTCGTCGTCAATCGTGTAGACATTGAAATCTGTACCGATATAAGCGATCTGTCCCGGAATTATCGGGTTTGCAGTTTGGGCGACCGCCCTCAGTCCCCCGACTGCGATAAGCAAACCGATCAAAGCCAAACCAGCCCGCTTCATGAATACCCCCTGAGCAATTTTGGGCTTTGCATCGTTTAATTGTATACTACCGCGTGATTTCTCGACACAGCGTCTAGTAGGGCGTTCATTCAGGAGTGTATATATAATGGCATCGCGTGAGGAAATTGCGGGGTTGTTCCCGACGATGGTGAGCAAGTTCGATGCAAGCAAGTCGCAGGGGATCAATTCGACTATCCAGTTCGATCTGAGCGGGGACAACGGCGGTCTCTACTGGCTGCGTATCGCCGATGACGGTGCGACGTATGGCGAAGGACAGGCTGAAAGCCCTAAGATGACGCTCAAGGCGAATGCCGATGATTTCGCCGGTATCATCAGCGGCAAGACCAACCCGATGCAGGCATTCATGACTGGCAAGATCAAGATTCAGGGTGACACGAATCTTGCCCTCAAGCTGATGCCGCTCATTAGCTAGAATCAATACCGCCCGGTCACTACTGACCGGGCGGTTCTGTTACCCTTAGGCGTCGAAAGACCGCCTATTCGTCGAGTTTCATCATGTAGAGCTGCCCACTGCCGAGCGCGGCGTTGCCTAAGGCGTCTTCAATTGCCTCAAGCAGTTCTTCATCACCGCTGTTTTCAGCATCCTTTGCCAGTCGTTCGAGAATCGTCGTTGCTTCCGAGCCACCGATCTCGCCGAGCGACCAGATAGCAACCTCTTTGATCTCCCGATCATCCTCGAAGACAAGCTTGCGCAGGTGCTTTACCGCATCTTCCAGCATCAGTTCACCGGCAGCGCGTGCCGCCTCATAGACGATTTCCGGGTCGCGGCTTTGCAGCGCATCGATCACTTCGTCGTCCCATGTGTCGTCACAACTGCGTCCCATCGCAAACAGCGCACTGACCTGCATCTTATGTTCGTCACTGGTATATGCGCTGTGAATAGCATCCGTGACTGCTTCATGACTGCTGTTGGCAATTGCCTCAAGCGCACGTCGTCGCACATCGACTTCAGCATCGTCCAGCAGTCGAAGCGCCGCGTTTTCGGCACGTGCGGTCTCGGATTTTGGCAGATCGTCAAGTTCGCCCTGCATAATGAAATAGCCCAGCGCTGAGGTCGCCGCCGCGCGCACCGGGATAGACACGTCGTTCATCGCCATAGCGATCAGTCGATCCATGACATCAAGGGAATCATTTTCCCACAGCAGATCGATGGCGGCTTCACGAACATCGTCATCCTCGTCTTCGATAGCAAATCGAGCAAGGACATCATAGTCGAGATCGAAGTTCGTCTCGGCGGCTTCTGCCAACTCGCTGACCACGCGCCGGCGATAGTCTGCATCGAGGTTGTCCCATACGGCTGACAGCGCTGCGATGTCGGTAGCTTGCAGACCCGATAGACCGTAGAATACCGTCGCAGGGACGGTTTCCGTCTCTTGACCCTCGCGCAGTGCGTCTAGCGTCGTTTCGAGATTTGGACGCTGATGTTCGTTTTCGTGTTGTTCGTCCGGTTCGTAGTTTGTCAATTTACTTACCTCAATAGATCGGTTAACGGATTGGCGATGTCGTTTAGGAGTACGACTACCATCAGGGATAGGAGCAGTGCCAGCCCGACGAGATGCACGATACCCTCACGTTCCGGCGCAATCGGACGACCACGCAGCAGTTCAATTACGACGAACAGGATGCGCCCGCCGTCCAGTGCCGGGATCGGCAGCAGATTCGTGAAACCAAGTGCGAGGCTGATCAGCGCCATGAACTCGATGATGATCCCCGGTTGGTTCTGCTCGATGCTTTCCTGTAGGAAGACCGCACCGGCTTGGCTAATGCCTAGCGGACTGGTCAGCCGCAGTGAGTTCGGGTCAGCGGTTCGGTTGAGAATTTGCCCCGGAATGCTCACAATGCTGTTGATGACGCTTGTAATTCGGTTGATCGAGTAGCTCACTGCATTGCCGAACGTTTGCGGGACGAGTTCCCGCTGTTCCCCTTGCAAATAGACCACTCCGAGCGGCGCGCTGACGCCTGCTTCGCCGATGCTGATGCCCATCGCCCCTTCCCCCTGCGGCGGATTAGCGCGCGGCGTCAGCCTAACTTCGACTTCCTCACGGTAGTCGCGCAGAATGGTGAGTGTGATTTCTTCGCCCAGATGCTCACCGGTCATCTCTTGCAGCGAGACAATGCCGTCGACCGGTTCGCCATTGAAGCGCAGGACGATGTCAGTATCTTGCAGCCCGGCGATTTGGGCGGGTGAGTTTGCTGCCGTGCCAAGCACCAGCGGGTAGAAGTTATTGATGTCTTCGGCAGCAGGTAGATTCGGCGTGAACGTCACTGTGATGGTCTGCTGGTCTTCCCCTGCCCCGCGTAGGACACTGAGCGTTACCTCTGTGCCGTTCAACTCGTAGAGGCGATCAACCAGTTCATCGCCGTTGACGAAGCGTTCCCCGTTGATCGACGCGATAATGTCGCCTTCTTGGAGACCAGAATCCGCCAGCGCCGAGTCAGCTTGGAGCGACTGAACGCTCACGAGTCCTCCGGTGATCTCTGGAACACCCGTCAGCGCAATGATGACGAACAACACGAACGCCATCAAGAAGTTCGCCAGCGCACCCGCCACAAAGAAGAAAATGCGTGGCAGGGGTTTCGCCTCATTGACCGACATAGCCCGATTGAAACCACGCTGCTGCGCTTCGACGCGGTCCTGTTCGAGCGCATCGCTCCCCTTCTGGCTGACCATATCCTCGCCAAGCGGACGTACAAACCCGCCGAGCGGCAGCCAGTTGAGCGTATAATCGGTGCCACCCGCCGTGAATAATTTCACCATACGCGGTGGCATACCGATCCCGAATTCAAGAATGGTGATCCCGACTGCCTTCGCCGCGAGGAAATGCCCAAGCTCGTGAATCAACACCGCCGGAATCAAGACAACGATGAATGCTACGATTGCCGACAGTGCATCGTTACCCACCAGAAAATCCAACATCCGTTGCGCCTTTACATGGTTCTAAACCTTACGATGCATTATACGACTGTACATGGAACGCAATCAAGCAGCGTGGTGTGGGTTCGGGAAACGCTTATGGAATGCTTACGGTCAGAACTTGTGCTCCGTCTCCGGGTGGCGCAATCAGTACATCTAGGACTTCTGACGAAGCGCGCAAGCGTTCGCTTACCACAGCGGCATCTTCTCTTACGCAAATACAATGCACATTGGGACCTGCATCCAACGTATAGCACACCCGTAATCCGTCAGCGCGCCATTGACGCACCGAGTCCATAATCATCAAAGTCGGTGGCAGCCAGTAGAACAACGGCGGGCGACTAGTCATCATGACGGCATGCATCAGATTGCTGTCGTGCTCGACTACATCGGCAAAGGCGGCAAAATCATGGTTGAGGATCGCTTGTTTACATTGTCTGAGCCGCTCCTCTGCCCCGGCAACGCGCGCAGTTTGTAGATCGCTGGTATTGGCGGACTGATGCCCTGCGCTGGAACCAACCGGTTTGTGCGCTTTGCTCACGACCGCGATTACGTCGACGATATCCCATGTATTCGGCGTACCAAAGCTCTCCGCATATGACTCCTCGTGAGCGTCGGCGGCGTACCACTCGACAAATCCCGTCGGCACGGATCGCGAAGCCGAACCTGAGCCGAGGCGCGCAATCGTGGTCAGTTCCCGCTCGGAAAGCTGCGCACCTGCTGCCGCAGCCCCGGCGACGGTCAGCGCCGCAAATGCCGCCGCCGACGAAGCGATTCCGGCTCCCGTCGGAAAGTTATTACGCGACTCGACGCGGGCGAACTGCGCAATGTCCAGACGCCGTCGCAGCACGTCCAGATGCGCCACGACTCGGGTCAATCCAGCGCCTGTGTCTTCTTTGCCGTTCAATCCGAACGAGTCAGCGGTTAAGTTTTCTTCCCATCTCACAGTAGTCTCGGCAAATAACCCGCCGAGGTTCATGCTGATCGACGGATTAGCCGGCAAACGCAGCCGATCATCTCGATTGCCCCAATACTTGATGAATGCGATGTTCGCGTTCGCGCGCGCTGTAGCTGTACCCATCTTGTTAACCTCAAACAGATTTTCATCGAAGTTTCAATTCGCCGCCCATTATAGTGAGTCGGGTGCCTATGTTATAATACCCGGCTGTGATTGTGCTGTGCTTTGGGGGATACTTGGATCCAATCATTGGTCTGATTCGTACGATGCGCCCGAAACAGTGGACGAAGAACGTCATCGTCTATGCGGGGATTGTCTTCGATGGGCAGCTTTTCAACGCCGATTCGTTCATTCGCATCACCATTGGCTTTATCCTCTTGTGCCTGATTTCCAGCACGATCTATATCATCAACGACATTGTTGACGTTGAGAGCGACCGTCAGCATCCGAAGAAGCGGTTTCGGGCGATACCTTCAGGGCAGCTTCCCATCCCGCTGGCGATTGCCGCCGCCGTAGTGCTCATTATCGTTACATTGGGCATCGGCTTGACGATGAGTCGCCTGTTCGCCGCTGTGCTTCTGACCTATCTGATCATTCACTTGCTTTACAGCTTTGTTCTCAAGCATGTCGTCATTCTTGACGTTCTCGCTGTGACCGCCGGGTTTGTCTTGCGGGTGATTGCCGGCGTCGTACTTGTGGAGGTTCAAGCCTTCTCTCCATGGCTCTATGCGAATACAGCGCTGCTGGCATTGTTCCTGATCATCGGCAAGCGTCGGCAAGAACTGCTTTTGTTGGCGGAGAAAGCCGGTTCGGTGCGCGTGACGCTGGATAGTTACAACCTGCCGCTCCTCGACGATATGCTGCGCATGGTCACGACTGCGACGCTGGTTGCCTACATTCTGTATACGATTGAAGCCCCTTCGATCCTGCTCGCAGGCACAAATCTCGCATTATTGACTGTGCCGTTCGTGTTGTATGGCTTGTTCCGGTATCTCTATCTGATTCATGTCAAAGGGGAAGGCAGCGCTCCCGACGAAGTCTTGTTGACGGATCGCCCCCTTCAAATCGCGATTATCCTGTGGGGTTTGACATTCGTCGGTATCCTGTACTTTGCTCCGGCGATGCGGTGAATGCTGATGACGATTGAGGCAAGCGCGCCAGCGAAAATCATCCTATTTGGCGAACACGCTGCGGTCTACGGACAGCCCGCGCTGGCTGTGCCTGTTTCGACTCTCCGGGCGTATGCCGAAGTTTGTCCAAATCCTGATGGGCTGCGCGGTCTTCACATCGACGCTCCCGATCTCGGTCAGCACCTGCCGGTTGACATTCATGCGGAAACCGTTGATAACGCACTAGCGCTAACTGCCAAACTCGTTCTACAGGCGCTTAGTGCGCCTCCGCCGGATGTGACCATTGTGCTGCGGTCGCAAATCCCAATTGCCAGCGGCTTAGGAAGTGGTTCAGCCGTCTCGACTGCGCTTGCGCGCGCGCTGTGTCTTGCTGTTGGACGTTCACCTGACCTTGCCACGCTCAATCACTTGGTCTATGAAGTGGAAAAGATTCATCATGGCACGCCGAGTGGAATTGACAACACGGTCATTGTTTACGAGCAGCCCGTCTACTTTGTTCGGAATCAGCCGCTAGAAACTTTCACGCTTGGTGCACCCTTGACGCTGTTAATTGGCGATACTGGCATTGGTGCTTCAACCAAAATCGCTGTTGGCGATGTCCGTCGTCTTGTTGAGACCGATGCTGCTGCGACACTGCCTATCATTCAGGCAATTGGCGAAATTAGCCAGATGGCGCGAGCCGCCATTGAACGTGGTGACATTCAAGCGGTTGGTCAACTGATGACTGAAAATCACGCCCTGCTCTGCCGGTTGACGGTTTCTTCTGTTGAGCTAGATCATCTTGTAGTGACTGCGCGTCAGGCGGGTGCGGTTGGAGCCAAACTCTCCGGTGGTGGACGTGGTGGCAACATGATAGCACTTGTCCATGCGGAAAATGCCGATGACGTTGTCAGCGCGCTTCGACAAGCTGGCGCTGTGCGTGTCGTCAAGACCGTGTTGGTGTGAAGAGGATAGCAATGCTCGTATTCTTGAAACTTGGTGGTTCCCTCATAACGGACAAGCGCATCGAGAATAGTTTTCGTGAGACGGTTGCCGTCCGGGTTGCCGATGAAATTGCTTCCGCGCTGCGTCAGAATGAGGATCTGCAGTTGCTTGTCGGACACGGCAGCGGGTCATTCGGGCATGTAGTTGCCAGTCGCTACCGGACAATCGATGGTGTGCGTAGTGCTGACGAATGGCGTGGTTTTGCCCGTGTCGCGACAGTTGCTGCTCAGCTCAATTACCTGCTGGCGAATGTGCTTCAGGCGCGCGGCGTGCCCGTATGGCGGATGCAGCCATCGGCGTCGGCGGTCAGTCGTGACGGTGTTTTGTCGAAGCTCGCGCATGAACCCATCCGGCAGGCGCTTGTCCATCGACTCGTGCCGTTGGTCTACGGTGATGTCTCCCTCGACGAGATTCGAGGTGGAACGATCATTTCTACCGAGACCATCTTCTTTTATCTCGCGCGTTACCTTCCTGTTGATCGCATCTTCTTGCTTGGCGAAGTCGATGGTGTCTATGATGAGCATGGGGAAATAATCTCGCAAATTACTCCCGAAACACTGCCTCAGGTTGAACAGGCGCTCGGTGGATCGTCAGGGACGGATGTGACCGGTGGCATGGAAACGAAGGTGCGGGATATGCTGGCACTGGCGCATGAGCTGCCACGTCTTGCAATCCGAATATTCAATGGCACTACGCCGGGCTTGATTGAAGCAGCGCTCTTGGGTGAAGAGAAACCCGGAACCCTCATCTGCGCGGACGCCGACCCAACTGATCCCCCGCGTGATTCACTATCATAATCGCTGCTGTGATCGCAATGCCGGGGGCTAGTCCGATCCATGGTGCGATTCGAAACGCTTGACGCCCTTCGGCAAGCATGACGCCCCAGTCAGGCACGCCGGGCTGCCCTCCCAGTCCTAGGAAGCTCAAGGCTGCACTGTTGAGGAGACTGTAGCTAAATACGATTCCCGTGTAGGCGGCTGCGGTATGCGCGATGTTGGGTATGACGTGAGCGCTCAGCAGATGTTGTGACGAAGAGCCTAATCCTCGTGCGGCTTCGAAGAATTCTTCGGCGCGTACCTGCAATGCCGCCCCCCTGATGACGCGAATCGTTGGCGCAATCTGCACGCTTCCAACGGCGAGTGCCAAGGCGAGCGGGTTTTGTCCGACAAGCGTCAATACTACGAATGCAGTAATCAAGCTTGGGAAGGCAAGCGTCGCGTTGATGGCTATGTCTGCTAGTCGGTTGATGTTTCGATGGGCAGTACTGAGTACCAACCCGCCGATAGTGCCGGGGATGAGGGCGATGATACTGGCAAGGCTGGCAATGGCGAAGGTGTGTATACCCCCGTGGGCGAGGCGACTCCATACATCCCGTCCAAACAGATCGGTTCCAAGCAGATGTGTTTGGCTTGGGGGGAGAAATTGCGCGCTGGTGTCAGTTGACATTGGATCATGCGTGGCGGCGAGAGGTGCAATCAGGATAATCACGATCAGGATGACAAGAGAGCGCATTAGGCAGTCACTCGTGGGTCGATGAGGTGGTAGATCACATCTGCTGCAAAGTTGATGAGGGTATAGGCGAATGCCGTCCAGACTACGATCCCCTGCACGACCGGGTAATCCTGCCGCATGACTGCATCTAGCAGGATGCGACCGATGCCGGGGCGATTGAATACGGTCTCCGTGATGATGGTACCACTGATCAAGAAACCGGTTTGAAGCGCGATAACGTTAACGGCGGGTAGTAGGCTCGCGCGCAAGATATGACGTCTTTGAATGAGGTGTCTGCTGAGACCTTTGCTGTGCGCTGTTGTGATGAAGTCAGCATGGCGAATTTCTTCGACCGATGCGCTGATTATTCTGCCAATTGCTCCGGCGGTATGAAACCCGAGGACGATGCTGGGTAGGAACAGACCAGATGCCGTATTTCCTCTGGTGCTTATCCAAAGAACGAGCGTTCCAGTCCAATAGATCGGGGTGCTTAAGCTGCCGCTTAGAATGACTTTTGGCAGCGTGTGGTCGAAGCCTGCCCAGCATCCGAGTCCGATGCCTGTGACGATGGCAATCAGGATTGCTGTAGTGGTAAGTTCGAGTGTTTCTGGTAGCTGCTGTAGAATGATTTCTGTTACTGATCTGCCGTCTGTGATTGATACCCCTAGATTTCCCTGTGTGATTCCTGCTAGCCATTGAATGTATTGTTGAACTAGTGGTTGATCGAGTCCAAGCGCTGTCTGCCGACTAGCGATGATGCTCGCGCTTGCCCCACTGTCGAGTAATTGGCTGGAGATGGCATCGCCGGGCAGCAGCCGCAGCGCGAAAAAGCTGAGGCTGCTGGTGAGCCATAGTGTTCCTATGAGTGTGATGAATCGTTGAGTCACTCGCTGCTCAGGGTGACGTTATTTAGCAGCGGAAACCATCCGTACGCATCAAACGTAAGATTACGAACATTTGAGCGTGCAGCGTTAAGGTTTACGTAGTCGCGTATCGGAAGAATTAAGGCTTGCTCGGTGATGATGCGCTCTGTTTGTGCATATAGGCTGGCGCGTGCTGTGCTGTCGGATGTCCGCTCTGCTTCGCGTAGGTTGCGATCTAGATCGCTGTTTGTGAAGCGTGTCCAGTTTGTGCTTCCGTCGCTTGTGAAGTATCGATTTAGGAAGGCAGGGTCTCTGCCGAAGTCGTAGTAGGCAATTAGGTTATAGTTGCCGCTGTTTGCTGTTTCGATGAGGGTGTTTCGACTCGGTGTTGATTCAATCACTACACGCAACCCTACTTCGCGCCATTGATCTTGCAGAAGCTGAGCGGTTTCGGGAATCATCCCCCATGTGGGTGCGATCAGCGTGATGGAAATCTCTGTACCGGCGAAGTCGAGGAAACCATTGTTATCACTATCCGCAAATCCAATCGCCGACAGCAGCGAGCGCGCTTGCCCCGGATCATAGGCATAGGAACCGACCAGCTCTGCATTAAAGTATTGTGTCGCTGCGGCAATCGGCGCATAGGCGATGGGCGAGTAGCGCTGAAACACCCCATCGACAATCGCCTGACGATTTGTGGCGAACAGGAGCGCGCGCCGGAACTCTAGGCTGTCCGTCGGGAAGCGCGACGTGTTCATCAAAAACTGAAGCGGCTGGCCCGGTATCGCGACCGGGATGAGCTCCATTTCTTGGTTCGCACTGAGCGCGCGCGCATCAACCGGCGGGATTTCCCCCATAATTTGAGCTTCACCGCTCTCCAACGCGAGCGCTCTTGTCGCTGCATCGGTGAAAAAGCGAAACTCGATTTCCTCTACGGAGTCAGCGGTCGGAAGTGTGTAAAATGCGGGACCCCACGCATATTCATGATTGCGCCTAATTACGAGGCGATTGCCGGGAATGTACTCGACGAAACGAAACGGTCCTGTTCCAACTTGGTTGAACTGGTAACGCTCGTTTGAGTAAGCGCTCAAGGCAGCAGGGCTTGCCATGCCGAGGTAAACTTGGCATAACGAGTCGAGCAGCGGGCTGTACGGTTCGGCAAGCAGCAAGCGGATGGTGTAAGCATCGACAATTTCATATCCGGTGTAGGATCCGAGCATGAATGCGGCTTTTTGTGATCCGGTGTCAGGGTTCGTGATGCGATCCAGATTTGCGCCTACCGCTTGCGCATTGAAGTCCGTGCCATCATGAAACTTCACACCCTGCTTGAGCGCAAAAGTATACACTAGTCCATCGGCAGAAAGTGTCCAACTGTTGGCTAAGCCCGGCACAAAGTCTCCTGTTGCGGGATCGCGATAGATCAGTGTGTCGTAGACCGAACGGAGTGGAATTCCAAGCTCGGATGAGGCGTGAATATGCGGATCAAAGCCGCTGGGCTGGAGCGTCAGCCCGTAGACGATGCGGTTGGTTACCGTCGTTTCGCTTGTGCCGGCACAAGCAGCGGTCAGTAGCAGCAGTATCAGCACCCATATTAGTCTCAGCGGCATATTTCAACCTTTCCCGCTTGCGCACCCTGCGCTAGGATTTTAACTGACGATGCTATGAGAGGTAAGGCTTTTCTTGGCGACATATCGACTGCTGACACCCCCGGATGAACGAGAAGAAATCTACCCGTACCGCCGGGTCTGGACAAGTGTGGTGATCGAGAGTGGGATTCTTTTTGGCATCGCGGCGATCATCTACGTGCTTGTCAATTTTATCGGGATTCCAATTCCGGGCATACTAGCGCGCCCCTTGAATGTGATTCTGGCGCTGCTGCCCGCCGGGTTGTGGCTTGTTTTCTCGCTCTGGCGTGAACGCAGCGCGGTCGAGCCACGCCGCCGCTTGTTTGCCGTTGCGCTCATCACCGCGCTCGCTGCCAATGCCATCGCTATCCCGTTCATCGAAACCGTCCTTCAGCCGGAACGATGGTTGTCGCTCTCAAACGCTGTTGGACGTGTCATCGGTTATACTTTTACCATCGGCGTCGTGCAGGAAGTGCTCAAGTACATCGTCGTGCGCTATCTCGTTTGGGATGACGAGCTGCGCGTGCGCCTCGACAGCATTGCCTACACCCTCGCCAGTGCAGTGGGCTACATCACGGTGCTGAATCTCAGCTTCGTGTTCTCAAATACGGTCACGCCGGACATCGCCGCAATGCACATCGTCGATAATGTCGCCGCAAACATTGCTGCCAGCTTAATTGTCGGCTACGGCTTAGCTGAAGTCCGCTTCGACAACCCGAATCCATTTCTTTTGACCAGCATGATGGCGCTGGCGGCGCTGATCAATGGACTGCTCGTCCCACTTCGGGCAGGGTTGGTCAATGCCGGGTTCTCACTGCTGGGCGCGACGCCCAATCTCCTGTTCGGGTTTGTGCTGTCCGCCGCTGCGCTGGCAGCCATCATGTTTGCGATTTCGTTCCTGTTTAATGCCGCCGAACGCCGTGCGCGTGAAGCGGCAGCGCGCGAGGTGTAAGTTATGGCAGTCATTGAGATTGCTCCACGTCCCAGTGGGCTGTCCGCGCGGCAGCGCTGGAGTCACTATTTCGTACTGATCTATGCCGTCGTCGCCGTGATCATCGGTCTCAACCTGCGCGAGTCCACGCTCAACGCGACTGTACCCTACAGCAACAGCGGCGCTGGAATTCGTGCGTACTATCCAGAACGGTGGCTGCTCGATACCAGCGGCGATTACGTCTTCCGCGTGCGCGATATGTCGCAGATGGGATTCAAAACGACGATTGAGGTCGAAGTTCAGCCCGTGACGATCAACACGACAGCGCGCAACTTGCTCGACACATTGACGCTGGCGCGGGCGCGGACGTTGTCGCGCTACAACGTCGTCGGTACGGATCCTTACATGCTGCCCAACGAGCGTGAAGCAACGGCAATGACGTACGTGTTTGTATCCGGCGACGACAACCCCTTCTTGGAAAGCTTCCCGGTCGTTGTCGAAGGCATCGACGTCATCACGATCCAGAGCGGTCAGGCGATCATCGTTACCTTGCTCTCGGACAAAGATACCTTCGAGCAGAACTTACCAATCTTCGAGAGGTTCTTGAATGATCTTGAGTTCTAAGCGTGCAGCAGCATGGTTGCTGCTGCTGCTCTCGGTCTTACTCCCCTACCCTACCCTAGCGCAGACCGGGTTCGACCTTGAACGTATTCAGCGTGCGACCGTGTTCATTCTGCAAGCGGTAAGTACGGAAAACCAGTTGGTCGTGCGCTGCGTCGGCACGGGCACATTGGTCAGCCGCGATGGGCTGATTTTGACGAACGCCCATAACACCGTACAAGGCACGAACTGCCCCGGTGACACGCTCATCGTGGCGCTTAGTGTTCGCGCGGATGAAGCCCCGATCCCGATCTACCAAGCCGAAATCATCCAAGCAGATGCGGGTCTGGACTTGGCGCTGCTGCGCATCGTCCGCCAGAATGACGGTCGCTTGGTCGAACGCGCCAGCCTTGCCCTTCCATTCGTTGAGCTTGGCGACTCCGCGTCGCTTGAGCTCGACGAAACACTTACGGTCGTCGGCTATCCTTCCTTTGGCGATGATCCTGTCAGCGTCGTCCGGGGCACAGTCATCGGTTTCACCGCCGAGCCGAGCGGCGGTGCGAAATCGTGGATCAAGACAGGCTTGGAGATCCCCGGCACGATGTCCGGCGGCGGCGCATATGATGCACAGGGGCGTCTAGTTGGCATTCCGACGACCGCACCCGTCACCCCTGACTCGCCCGAGTCGCGCTGCATCACCCTGCAAGACAGCAACGGCGATGGACTGGTAAACACTAATGATGTGTGTATCTCCGTCGGCGGTATCATCAATGCGCTCCGTCCCTCGAATTTCGCCCGCCCACTGCTCCGCGCGGCGTCATTGAACCTAAACCTACAGATTGTCACCTCGTTTTTTGAGCGCCCTGATACCGGGGGCACGCCGACTTTCTCCGGGATGTTCTTTGCGCCCTCGGTCAACAGCGCGGGAATGCCGACCAGCGTCAGCCGGAGTTTGCCAACTGGCAGTGACAGCCTCTACCTGTTTTTCACCTACGCCAACATGACCCCTGAAACCGTCTATGAAATGCGCGTAACTATTCAGGGGATCGAAAGCCCGACGTTCAGCCTCTCGCCGGTGCGCTGGAGCGGTGGACGAAATGGATTGTGGTATATCGGCACGACCGGTCAGCCGATCCCGAACGGACTCTACGATTTCACCCTTTTCATCGACGGCATCCCCTCGGACAGCGCCCGCATCAATGTCGGCGGTTCGCCGGAAGCTGAAGCGGAATTTGCGGATATAGTCTTCGGGATCGAGGACTTGCGCGGCAATCTGTTTGGCGAGGGTTACGTGCTCCCGACCGGCAGCACCGCGAGCGCGCGCTTCATCTACCGCAATATGACCGACGGCACCCCATGGACGGCAATCTGGTACTTTGAAGGCAGCGAGGTCTACCGCGAAAGCAGCGTCTGGTCGAGCGGCGCGAGCGGCACACAAACGATTCGCGTCCAAGACCCGAACGGTTTGCTGCCGGGAACGTACCGGCTGGCGCTGTATATCGAAAACAGCCTCGCCGCCATCGCCGACTTCACGCTGGCAGGTGCGCAAGAAGGCGCAGTCGCGCGTATCTACACTGATACCCACTTCACCACTGCTGACACGGACGGAGAAGCACTGAACGCGGCGGCGATCACATCCTTCACCGAAGGCACCGAGGTGATCTACGCGCTGTTCGATTGGGAGCAAATGCGCCCCGGCACGCTGTGGACGCTGCGCTGGTCGGTGGATGGTGAAGTCTTCTATGAGCAGACACGTCCGTGGAGCGGAACTGAAAGCGGTGAGAACTACTTGCTGCGTCTAGCGGCTGCCGGAGGTATCCCCGACGGGACCTACCGCATCCAACTGCTGATCAATGATTTGCTGTTTGCCGATGCGCAGGCGCGTATCGGTATCGGTCAGCTTCCGATTGACCGCTTCGCGCAAGCCAGTGGCATTCAGATGCGCGGGCGTATCCTTGACGCGGTCACGGGGAACGGCATCCCCGGTGTTTCGTTCATCCTGATCAGCGCCGACTACTCCGCCGCCGAGTTTACCGAAGCATGGAATCAGGAAATGGTCTACGCAACGGCGGTCACGGATCGCAACGGAAGTTTCCAGATTGATCGCCCGCTTCAGCCCAGCATCCCCTATAGTGTCGTCATCGTCGCCGAAGGGTATCTGCCCGTTCTGGCAGACGGCGTAGAACTTGAACCGGATGCGGGTATTGTCGATGTCCCAATCTACTTGACGCGAGGCTAGCAAAGCGATGGCTGACACGGAACGCCTAGATGTCCTCGTGTTTTCACGAGGGCTCGCCCCCAGTCGCGAGAAAGCACAGGGCATGATCATGGCTGGCGAAGTTCTCGTCAACGGTGAACTGGTGGACAAACCGGGAACGCGTATTGACGCCGCTGCCGAGGTGACGGTCAAGGGAAAACCGCGTTTCGTCAGCCGGGGCGGTGACAAACTAGCGGCAGCGCTGGCGGCGTTTCCAGTCAATCCGAGCGGCTTAGTCTGCGCCGACGTCGGCGCA
>JACSRG010000469.1 GCA_014879865.1 Anaerolinea sp. | reverse complement strand
TGCGTTCCTCGTCGATCAGCAGCGCGGCGGGCAGCAGCGACCGCAGATACTCAATGCGTTCGAGTAGTTCTTCCTGCGTGGCGGGTTCGGGCGCGACATAGGTCGTCTCGACCGCTGCGGGGTCGGTGATGATGACGACCGTGTCCAGCGACGTGCCGGGGGTGGTCGCGGTGTTCGGGTCGCGCAGTTCAATCGCCGCGACGTTTTCCTGACCTTCGAGCACTTCCCCGAAGATCGTGTAGCCGAAGTTCAGGCTCGGGTACGGCACGGTCGTGATGAAGAACTGCGATCCGTTCGTGTCGGGACCCGCATTCGCCATCGCCAGCCAGCCGGGGCGGTCGAAAGTCAGAAAACCCGCGTTCTCATTCTGGAATTGGTAGCCCGGTCCACCGGTTCCGGTGGCGGTCGGGTCACCACCCTGCGCCATGAAGTTCTCGATCACGCGGTGGAAGGTCGTGTTGTTGTAGTACCCCTGCTGAGAGAGAAACACGAAGCTGTTGACGGTGATCGGCGAAAAGTCTTCCAGCAGGTCGATGTAAATCGCGCCCGCGCTCGTGCAGAAGACGGCACGATAATCGACACCCTGCTCCAAGACCTGTTCCGGCTGCTCGAAGGTGCGGTTTGCCGGGGTTTCATGCGGTGCAGCGGCGCAAATCTCGGTCGGCGTCTGCGGCTCTTGCGCGGCGACCGTGCCGACGCTGATAATCAAGACGCTGACGACCAGAGCGATCAGCGCCAAACGCAACACATTCTTCATAAGTGAACAGCTCCTCAAGGTAGATAGCGGAGTCATTGTATCTAGCCGACGGGTGTGAGTCGAATCACGATTGTGCTGTACGGCGCGAGTTCCGGCAGCGGCACATACGAGTCGAAACCACCTTCCGCATTGGCAATGAGCGCCGCCGCGTCGCCTTCGCCAAAGATCACCTCGTCCTCAACCTCGCCCAGTGTCCCCCGCCGCAAGCTGAGCGCGTAGTCCGTGACTGGATCGTCGCTCAGGTTGATCACGACGAGTACAGTTTCGTCGGCGTGCTGGCGGAGGAAAGCGTAGACGGCGCGTGATCCCGAATCCACCGCGATGTATTCGCCTTGCCGCAGCGCAACATGCTCATTACGTAACCGAATGAGATCGCGATATGTGCTCAACAGCGACGCGGGATCGCCGGTCTGTGCGGCGACGTTGACTTCCTCGTAGTCGTTTTGCAGCGGCTGCCACGGGTGGTCGTCTGTCGTGAATCCGGCTGTGCTCCGTGTGGCGTCCCACTGCATCGGCGTGCGGATGCGTTCGTCCGGCTTGACCCCCTGCATCCCGATCTCCTCGCCGTAGTACAGGAATGGCACACCGGGGTTCGTCAGCAGCAGCGCCGCCGCAACCCGTGCCGCATCCACATTGCCGCGTAGTTCGGACATGACACGGTTCTGGTCGTGGTTGGTCAGGAAGGCGGCGTACTGCCCGTTCGGGTACAGGTCGTTGACCATGCCCTGCATCGAACTGATCGCCGTGCCAGTCCCGGCGCTCGCGCTGTCAACCAATGCCGTTGCAAGGTCAAATTCGAAGACCAGATCGGCGCTGCCTGCTTCATAGAAATTCGAGGCGATGTAACGGCTCGTCCATACTTCCCCGACCATGAGCGAGTCGGGATTGACGGAGGTAATGTAATCGTTGAAATCTCTGCCCCACGCAATCGACGATTCGGTGTCGGCTTGCGTGCGCCCTTCTTCCACTAAATGACGCAGCGCATCGACGCGGAAACCATCGACGCCCATATCTTCCAGCCAGAAGCGAGCAGCATCGTATATTTCATCGGTGACGGCTTGAGTGCCGTAATTCAAGTCGGGCATGCCGCTCCAGAAGACGCCGTAGTACCAACGCCCGTTCATCGGATGCCAGACTTCTTGGTTCCAAGGTCCATTGTAGTTCGGATCGAAGGGACGCCAGATATACCATCCGGCATACTGCGGGTCATTATTTGCCGATGCGACGAACCAAGGATGCTGCACCGACGTGTGATTCGCCACAAAATCCACGATCACGGCGATACCGCGTTCATGTGCCGCCGCCATCAACGCGCGGAAATCCTCGTTTGTCCCGTAGTCCTCTTCAATCGTGCGGTAATCGATCACGTCGTAGCCATGA
Source organism: Anaerolinea sp. (assembly GCA_014879865.1). Taxonomy (GTDB): domain Bacteria; phylum Chloroflexota; class Anaerolineae; order Aggregatilineales; family Phototrophicaceae; genus Flexifilum. The sequence continues at coordinate 4,709 of JACSRG010000469.1, read as the reverse complement.
TAACTGGGCGACTGCGTGACCGGCATCAACCAGATGCCCGTGACGCCTAAATCGGTGGTCGTGGTCGGATCGCCATCGTTCAGGTAGTCCAGCTTCTCGATCACACCCTGCAAATCGCCAATGCCATCCCCGTCGCTGTCATAAAAGCTGCGGACGAAGATCTCGTAGAACACGCGATCATTCCACCACGGCAGCGCTTCGGTCGTCTGCGCGCTTAACGGGGCAACACATAACAGCAGCAGTACCGAAAGCAAGAGTAGTTTCTTCATTGTCAAAGCCTCGTAACTAACATCAACGGGGAAAGGATACCACAACGGGCTAGGCGTGGGGCTATCCTAAGAATCCCGTTAAGGAGTTATCGAAACTGCGCGGACAGCCACGATAATCACAGGTGTTGGAATGGTTACAGGATACGCAGATGCGTGATTATGATGTGATTGTTGTGGGCGGGCGTCCCGCTGGCGCGACACTAGCGGCGCGCTTGGGACAAGCCGGGATGAAGGTACTGCTGCTGGAACGATCAGCCATGCCGAGTTTGCCGAGTGCTTCCAGCCCGATCATTTATGCTTCGACGATGAGTCTGCTGGACGAGATTGGCGCGGACGAAACCGCCTATGCGCGCAATACGCCCAAGATTCGGCGCATGGTCAATGCCAGCCCCGGACTCGATACCGAACTGCGCATCCCGATGCTGGACGGACGCGACTATGCCTATGCCATTGATCGCGAGCGGTTCGACCATGCGCTCTGGGAAAATGCGCTGCGGCACGTCGAAGGACGGGACAAGTTCGCGATTGTTGATCTCCTGTGGGAGCGGGAGCGTGTCGTCGGGGTGATCGGCGCGAATGGTGAGCACATCAGCGCCGATCTGGTTGTCGGGGCTGATGGACGTTTCAGTACGGTGGCACGCAAAGTCGGCGCGGAAGAACACGACGTGGTCGAACAGTATCCGACATCAATCTACTATGCCTACTGGAAAGGCATCAAGCAGGCAGATGAACCGGTCGCGCTGGCGTATGGTCAGGAGTTTGGTTACGGGTTTCTGGTGATGGACAGCGCCGATGAGACGACGGTGATCGCCATCGAAGGGCAGGCGGAACTGCTCAACCCCGAACCGGGCAAAACTGCCGAGTTCTACGAAGCGTTGATCCGCCAGCAGCCACCCCTGAATGCGCTGCTGACACAAGCTGAGCGGATCACAGACGTGCGCGGCATGCGCCGGGTCGGTAATTTGTACCGCCAGCCGGGTGGGGCAGGATGGGCGCTGGTCGGCGATGCTTACCACCAGAAAGACCCGATTGACGGGCAGGGAATTTACGATGCCGTATTCACTGCGAAGATGCTGGCACAGGCGATCCTTGACTGGCGGAGTGGGAAAAAGCTGTGGGGCGAAGCGCTCGCCGCGTATGATGCGGCGGTGCGCCGGGAGACGTATCCCATGTACGGCTCGACGCTAGAGCGGGTACGCGGCAGTCTGTACGATAAGACGCCTGCGTGGGCAGTGACGCCGCTGCGCTGGTTAGCGCAGGACACGCTGACGATGGAGCGGTTCGGCATGGTGCTGACGCGCCAGATCAAGCCGAACCGGGTTATGACGCCGACGCTGGTGCTCGGCGCGCTGCTGCGCGGACCGCTCCGCGATTTCAGCCGTTTTCTAGATCGGGAGAGCCGACGATGAACTATCACCAAGGTCAGCCGGTAGTAACGCGCGGCGCGGCGCTCGATCAGGCGCAGGCGGTCATGATCCTCATTCATGGACGCGGTGCGAGTGCCGAAAGCATTCTGACTCTTGTGCCGGAAATCGATCAGCCCGGATTTGCGTATCTCGCGCCGCAAGCGGCTGGCGATACATGGTATCCGTACCGGTTTCTCGAACCTGTCGAGCGTAACGAGCCGTACTTGTCTTCGGCGCTGAGCGTGCTTTCGGGACTGGTCGAGCAGCTTCGTGGGCGCGGCTTTAGCAGCGAACAAATCATGCTGCTCGGTTTCTCGCAGGGGGCATGTCTGGTCGCGGAATGGGCAGCGCGCAACCCTGACTATTACGGCGGGGTGATGATCCTCAGCGGCGGCTTGATCGGCGATAAGGTGAGCGTCAAGCCCGGTTCGCTGGCAGGCACGCCGATCTTCTTGGGATGCAGCGACATCGACGGGCATATCCCGCAATCCCGCGTCGAGGAGTCGGCGGAGATTCTGCGACAGATGGGCGGGGATGTCACCATGCGTTTGTATCGCGGCATGGGGCATACCATCAATCAGGACGAAATCGACTCCGTGCGGCGGGCGATGACAGTAGTTGTAAGAAATCAGAATAAATAGCCGTCTAAATAATGTCGCAGCACGGAGAGAAGTGACATGACGATTCTCGGCTTACACCATATCACCTTAGTCTCATCAAATGCGCAGCGCACGGTTGACTTCTATACGCGCATCTTGGGGCTTCGGTTGGTCAAGAAGACGGTCAATTTTGACGACCCCAGCAGCTATCACCTGTATTTCGGCGATGAAACCGGACGCCCCGGCACGGCGATCACGTTCTTCGAATGGAAAAATGCGCCACGCGGTACTTGGGGCATGGGTGGCACACATCACTTCGCGCTCACCGTCAAGGATTATGACGGTCTGCTCAAGTGGAAGCGGCGCTTGAACGACTTGGGCACCCCCGTCGAAGGACCACTGGATCGCAATTACTTCAAATCGATCTATCTACGTGACCCTGATGGCGCAATTGTCGAAATTGCGACGCGCGGTCCCGGTTGGACGGTAGACGAAGCACCGGATCGACTCGGTATGGAACAGCGCGATCCGCCAGCAGAGATGCAGCTTGCCAATCGAGACAAGGCGGCTATCGACGCGACGACATGGCACGACCCTGTACCGGAAATCACGCCGGACATGGCGCTGGTCGATGGGATGCATCATATCACCGCGATTGGCGCGAATATTGAGCGCAGCAATGAATTCTATGCGGGGGTGTTGGGGATGCGTCTGCTCAAGCGCACGAGCAACTTCGACGATCCCGGTTCGGCTCACTGGTATTGGGGCGTCGGGGAAGGAAATCCCGGCACGATCATCACCTATTTCGAGCGTGACCCGGCGCGGACGCGGAAGGCACAGATGGGCGTGGGACAGACACACCATTTCGCGTTAGCGGTGGCGGATCAGGAAACGCAGCTTGAATGGCGCGAAAAGCTGATCCACGCGGGTTACAGTGTGTCGCCTGTGCGTGACCGAGTGTACTTTAAGAGCATCTACACCAGCGATCCCGATGGACACATTGTCGAATTGGCGACGCTCGATCCGGGTTTCGCGGTCGATGAACCAGTGACGGAACTGGGGACACACTTGATGCTTCCGCCGTGGCTTGAACTCAGCCGTTCGGCGATTGAGAGCACGCTAACCCCAATTCAAACCCTCTCGTAACGTTATCCTATCCGGCTGAACTTGCGCTTCAGCCGGACAATCGCCTTGACGACATTCCGAACACCCCATACACTTTGTGAACATTGTTCACATGAGTGGAAAGTATATGTTTGACGAAGATAAGTTGGGAGATCAACGTAAGTCAAAATCGAAATCGCGCCGTCATCATGCCGAAGCTAACTACGCGACGATAGTCGAGTGGGGAAACGGCAAACCCAGCGAACGACGGCGGACGAAAACTCGCGAGGATATTATCCAAGCTGCGCACGCCTTGATCACCGATCATGGGCTAGAAGGCGTGTCGATTCGCGCTGTTGCCGACCTGACCTCCTACAGCCCGGCGGCGCTCTACCGGTATTTCGAGGGCAAGGAACAGTTGGTGGACGCGGTGCGCGCTCACTGCTTCGAGCAGCTCAACGCGGCAATCCTTCAAGCGGTCATGCCGTTGACCAACCCGACCGAACAGCTTCTCGCGGGGGGATTGACCTACATCCGCTATGCGCGTGAACACCCGGTCGATTACCATCTCATGTTCTATCTGCCCCCTTCGGCGGCGACTCAAGACGACAGCCATAGAACCGCGATGCGCGCGCTGCTGTTCATCGTTCGGAACGGGATCGACTCTGGCATGATCAGGGTCAGCGATGCGTTTGACGAAAACGCGATTGTGTATCAATGCTGGGCGACCGTGCACGGGTTGGCGATGCTCCAGACGACGGCGATGCAGGACGAGCAGACGACTTTCGATGCTGTCTGCGAACCGATTTTGCGCAAGGTGATCGCGGGTTTTTCCGCGTAAGACTCCAATATACCGCCAAGTCGTTTCAAATTCCGGCGGGCATGATGCGCTACTTGGATGAAGGGTAGGGCGAATCAATTGTAGGGGTGCACGGTAAACCTGACCTTACTGCTCGATGCGCTCAATCGGGACGATATCACATAGATGTGGTCGGTTCGCAGTGATTCGTACTCTCAGATATTCAGCCGCATGATGGGCGGCGCATCGGGAATGTTCCTGAGTCGCAGCTTGTGCATGTTCATCCGCAGTGTCGTCCCGACAGCATACGGCGACAAGTCCAAACTCACCCCTGAAGTTCACCGCCAGTATTTCGACGCCCTGCCGACCAAAGACAGCCGCAAAGGGACATGGGTTTTTCCTACCGAGATTATCGACTCGTCGGACTGGCTGACGTTGTTCCCGGCGGCAGCGGCGACCCGTTTCCCGCACACCGGGCATTACGTACAGGACGAGGAAGGCGAAGTCATTGCTTCGCTAATCCGCGATTTCA
>JACSRG010000650.1 GCA_014879865.1 Anaerolinea sp. | reverse complement strand
AACAGCAGGAGAATAACGGCGCTTAAACGGGACATCGGCGTTCCTTGCAACTCGAAGAACAAAACGATGCAGCATCTTCCGTATCACGGTACACTAGGAACGTTCTAGAAGCGTGACAGAAACGTTACAGTAGACGACATGATCGCTACCACTCAAGTTCGTATATCCCAACTTCGACTGGCAAGCCATTATGTAGAGCTGGTGTGCCGCTGCAATGTCGATTACCTCAGCGGGTTTGAGCGCAGTCTGAAGGCGATTCAGGTTTTTGATCGAGAACGCTTACAAATCGAAAACACGGTCTCATGGTTGATGCATCTCGCGGAGGACGACGAAGTCGGCGCGCTGCTGGTGACGCTGCTGCGCGACGGCTATCAACTGCTGTACGCGCGCATCGAGGGCGACGAACTCAGGACATGGCTTAAACCGGGGCTGAATGTCGCGCGGCGTTTAGGCGATGTGCGGTCGCAGGCGGTGCTTTTGCTGGTACTCGCCTATTCGCTGCGCCTCACCAGCAGCCCGGACCCCAGCGAACCATACCTCGATCAGGCTTATGCGCTGGCACAGCAGACCGGTGACGAACTTCTGCTCGTCCGCTGTTTGCAAGCGTTCGTCAAGCTGTACCGGCAGGATCAGAAATACGACGCGGCAGCGCGCTGCAATCAGCAGGCATATGAACTAAGCTGCCGTCTCGGATACATCACCGGCATGTACGAATACTATCAGCATCGCGGCGAGGAGCTGTACAGCGCCGGTCAGCTAGAGGCAGCCTTAGCTGCGCTGAACGAGGCGTATGCACTGGCGCTGAAAGCCGGGTTGTACCGCGAAATCGCCTTGATCCTCACGAAAACAGGCATGATCTACCACCTGCAAGAGCGCTTCGCCGAGGCGCTTGTCGTTCTGGAGCAGGCGCGCGAGTTTGCGCAGTGTACCGAATTCCCCCCGGTGATGATCTTCACCCTTTATGCGCTCGGCGATGTGCAGGCGGCAGTCAAGGATGTTTCCGCCGCACAGGAAACTTTTCTCACAGGACTGCGTCTCGCCGAACATCATCATTTCGACGAGGAAGCAGGCGCGCTAAGCGGCGAGTTAGGCGTGTTGGCTTTCCAACAGCATGATCTGCGGCGCGCGCAGGAAATTCTGGAAAGCGCGGTTGACCAACTACGCGCGCTCGAATCGACCTTCTACTATCCCACATTCCTCACGTATCTCATCCCCGTCCGCCTCGGGTTGGGCGATGTGGAAGGCGCGGAATGCGCACTTCGGGAAGGACTCGACTTCCTAGCCGGTGCAACCGGCGCACAGGAGAGCCTTGCGCTGGTCTGGGCGGCGGCTCAACTGGGCATCCATCACGCGGGACAACCCGGCTTGCCCCCGGAGCAGCAGGCGTCATGGGCAGCCCGAGCCGCCCGCTGGACGGGCGCGGCGCTGACATTGCCCAGTATGATGCCGGACAGGTGCGCCGTTCTGCGCCATCTGATCCCGGATCTCCATGCACGACTCGGCGTCGAACACACTGCCGAACTTCTCACCGCCGGGGCGCAGCTTGCCCCCGACTCCCTGATCGCTGAATTAGGTGCTGCCTTCTTCGGGCAGTGAAAACAGAGACTATGCCAGAACTCAAATTACAGTTGTTTGGGTTTCCACAATTTGCGTATCAAGGACAGCCGGTTGAAGGCGTGCGGCGCAAGGCGTTAGCACTGACGGCATATCTGGCGCTGGCGGAACGCCCGCGACCGCGTGAACTGCTGGCAGGGCTCTTGTGGTCGGATCAAGATGAAGAACACGCCCGTGCCGCGCTGCGCGCCGTACTCCACAACCTGACAACGTTTGCCCCGGTCGCATGGTTAGAGGTTGACCGGCACACGGTCAGCCTCAAAGCCGATGCGGTGGACATTGACGTGCGTCAGTTTCTCGCCGCCCTCGACCGCACGCGGGCGCATCTCCATACCGACGGTAAGCTCTGCCCGTCGTGCTGCGCCGCCCTCGGCGAGGCGGTCAAGCTGTTTGGCGCGCCGTTCCTCGGCAGATTCAATCTGCCGGACAGCAGCGAGTTCGATCTCTGGCAGTCCACACAGCGCGAATGGTTGAGCCGCGAGTGTATCACCTCGCTGCGTCGGTTGGCGCAGCACACGGCAGAGCATGTCCCCGGAGCGATCCTAGAGGCTATCGCCTACGGGCGTAAATGGCTGACCATCGATCCACTGGACGAGCAGGCGCATCGCCTGATGATGCGCCTGCTCGCGGCGAACGGTCAGCGCCACGAGGCGCTCAAACAGTATGCCGAGTGTCTGCGGCTGCTCGATAGGGAACTCGCGACTCTCCCCGATGCCGAAACCATCGCCCTCTATGAAGCGCTCCGCGACGGAGAAGCGGTCGCCGCCGTCGAACCGGGGACACGCAGTTTCGAACCGGCGCAGGCGATCAGTGTTTTGCCACCGCTGCCGCCGCTGGTCATCGGGCGCGAAACTGCAATCACGGAACTCAAAGCGCGCCTCGGCGTTCCAACGCCGGAGACACGGCGCTCGACGACTGTCATCGAGGGCTGGCCCGGCGTTGGAAAGAGCACGCTGTTTGGCGTGCTGGCGCATGACCCCGAACTGAAAGCTGCCTTCCCCGACGGCATTCTGTGGACGGCACTGGGTGAAACGCCCAATCTTCTGCGTAAGCTGGCGACGTGGGCGGAAGCACTGCGCATCATTCCACCGGGCAGGTTGCCGAGTCTCGAAGCGTTGACCGGGCAGATCACGGCGGCGCTGCAAGATCGGCGCGTGCTGCTGCTGGTGGACGACATCTGGCAGTCCGACCACGCCGCCCCGTTTCGTGTCGGCGGGCAGGGATGCGCGCTCTTGATGAGCAGCCGCGTCAGCAGCGTGGCACGCGCGCTCGCGCCCGCCTCAGCCGACGTGTGCCGTATCCCCGTGCTAAACGATCAGTATGCGCTTGGGCTGCTCAGTCACCTTGCGCCCCAAGCCGTCGCCGAACACCCCGAAGAGTGTTTGCAGCTCGTACACGATCTCGAAGGACTGCCGCTGGCAATTCAGGTCGCGGGGCGGCTGCTGCACGAAGAGATGAGTCTGGGATGGGGCGTGGTCGAACTGCTCGCCGAACTGCGCGCTGGCTCCAGTTTGCTGACGGCACAAGCGCCAGACGATACTTTGGCAACGGCATCCTACACTGCACCAACCGTGCTCGCGCTCCTCAAGCGCAGCACCGATGTTCTCGACGACGAAACGCTGACACGCTTTGCCTTGCTCGGCTTGTTCTCCGCCAAGCCCGCTACATTTGACCTAGCAGCGCTGGCGGCGACGTGGGGTGTCAGCGACCCCAAACCAACCGTGCGGACGCTCGTCAGCCGGGGCTTACTCGAACCAATCAGCGGCGGGCGCTTTCAGATGCACGCTCTGCTCGTACTGCATGCGCGAGCGCTGCTGCCTAGGTCAACATGAGTGGGTAGCGGTATATGAAGTAACCAGTCTTCGTCAAGCCAATAACTGTTTGTCAGCGGACACGCAACGGGGCGTCCGTTTGTTCCAGCGTATTTTGGACAATGGCTTAAACGTTACTTGGAGCCTGTGCTATCAGAAATGAACAATACCAATTGCGGTAACCAGCGTCAGAGAAGTAGACCCGAACCAAGTTATCTAGGGTTCGCTGTATGCCCCATATGGAATTCGACCTCACCTCCGTACATATCGTCGAGCAAGCAAGTATGTTCCTCATTGCCATTCTCTACTGCAACGAAGGTATCTCCCCGCCTCTCGTCAATAACAAGATCCAGAAAGAGTCGCAGCGCAATCAAGAAATCTGCGAACGATATGAAGCGGGGGAAGGTGTTCAAGACCTCGCAAAAGCTTTTGGAATCTCTGACAAGCGTGTGTATCAGGTATTACGAGATACCCGGGGCTGAGCCTCTCGTTTTCAAGCTACTGAAGCAGTTGTCCTCGACGTACCCTCTTTTCCAATTGTTCATTGATCCTCTATTGAGGCACATCAATATTCTCTGCTGGGGAAGTATTTGATGTTGCTCGGAGAGCATGGGCGAAACGATAGTAAAGTTTCGCTCGCCGCGAGGCAGATCAAACGAAAAAATCTTTTCGTTTGATGCAAGACAAGCGTCTCTTCTCTTCCTGCTTCATCAAGGGTGCTGCGCATTTTGGTCGTGCTTGGCTGGTGCCGCTTCGCTCAGGCACGACCAAAACAAGCCCTTGACTGCGCTACAAGTCTCATTTGATGGTTGACACTCCCCTATCTCAAAGGTGTATAACCATACATGTACTGTGATACGTCATACCCTGTAAGACATTTTCCCAGTTACTGTAAGAGAGACCGCATCAGTTCATAGGGCGTTCTTCCGTGAAGGGCAAGGTGCGGTCGATCATAATTATAGAAGTTTTCCCAAGCCGCCAGCTTGGTATTGAGATCGACATCATCAGTGTAGGTCAGCAGTTGGTAAAATTCGGTCTGGTCGGTCCGGTGGGATCGTTCAACTTTCCCATTCAGCCGCGGGGTTCGCGGTTTGATGTAAACATGCTGGATGCCCTGGTCTTCGACATGCCAGTGGAACCGAGCTTGAAATTCATGTCCCCGGTCGGTTCTAACTGTGTTGATCCGGAACGGAAACTTTTGGATCACATAGTCCATGAACTGGATAGCACAGTCTTGGTTATGCTTCGAGAAGATCCGCAAAGCTCGAATCCGGGTTGCATCATCGATAGCGGTGTATTGGTATCGCCTCACGGACTTTCCATTTTTGTCTTTCAAGCGCAAGAACTTAACATTGACCTGAACGTGGTGTCCGGGAACCGTCTTGGCGTAGCGTTTGGTGGACAACGCCCGTTTGGGAGCGGACTTGGGCAGTCGGTTCATCCCATGGGCTCTCAACACGCGCGTCACCGTGGACTCAGAAATCTTGACCCCATGTTAACGTTCTAGGTAAAACGCGATCCGTAAGGCGCCGATTTGGTAGGCGTTGCGCAGCTCTAGGATCTTTTCAACCACGCCTGGAGCTGTTTTGCGCGGATGGCTGTAGGCAACGGGCTTCTTTCGCGACAAGCCTGCTCGTCCTTCGTGCTCATAGGATTGTTTCCAACGATAAAAGGTTGAACGAGGAACGTTGAATTCCCGGCACGCCTCGGTGACACCGAAGTGACGGGCATATTCCAGTACCGCCAGCGCAAGCCTGATCCGCAATTCATCTTTGATTTCTTGGTGCATATCTCTCCTCCTGTATCCTCCACAGATCCTACTGCGAAGTGTTCCGGAGGGTATGACGTATCACAAACGAACATTACGACAATACGAAACAGTGATTAGTCTTACTTTATACTAGGGACTATATGCCAGAAAAACAGCGCCAACGCGCTCGACGCGATGTTCGAGCGCTTGAACCAGAGGCTATCCGCCTAACTGAACGAGATATTGATGTGATGCAGGCTGTCTACGAGTACGATGTCCTCTCAACACACCACCTGCAAACACTCTTTTTTCCTTCACTCCATAGCGCATACAGTCGGCTTGCCTCACTCTATCACCACGGTTTTCTCAATCGCCATTTTTTGGGTGCTGCGACCGACAAAATGAACAAGCCAATCCTGTATGTACTTGATCAGCGTGGAGTAGAACTGTTACGGAGTCAACGCGGAATTGAAGCGATCCAGAAAAAGCGTACCAAGGATCTGACCTTTCAATTCCTTGAGCATACGCTAGCAATCAATACCTTTAGAGTCGCTATTGCGAAGGCTGCTGAGCAAAATGGTTGGGGTTGCTCAAGTGGCAAGGGGAAAATGACCTTAAGAAGGACTATGACTATGTCTCAATTCGTAACGACAGTGGACGATTGAAAGATGTGTCAGTGATTCCAGACAGTTACTTCGCCCTGCAAACGCCAAGAGGCGTGACACACGCCTTTTTAGAACTTGACCGGGGGAAGATGACGGTCGGGAAGTTTAAGACCAAAATCTTGGCTTATCAGGTCTACTATGACAGTGGAGCATACACCCGCCGTTTTGGTACGAGGAGCTTACGGGTTCTGACCGTTACACTCGGCCAAGGGCGGCTACAAAATTTACGTCGCGCTACCGAGGAAGCGGATGGGAAGCAGCGATTTTGGTTTACTTGTCTCGAACAGATTAGACCAGAGACAGTTCTATGTGCTCCGATTTGGCAAGTGGCAACTAATTCAGCCCTCCAACCGCTAGTCGAATTGCAGCCTTTGAGTACGGGGTAGTTGAGTAAATAATTCGTAAATGATATAATTCAAGTCGGTCGCACTCCCGTGACCATTCACCAATGGTTCTGGTAAAGGTCATGGAACAGGCTATTTAGCCCGTGGTACATGTTGGATTGCCACCATTATCAGCAGCAGGTACAACAGCACCTGATCCAACTGAACATTGAGTTCAACGGCCATAGCGCCACTCCTTTCTCCAAACAACTAGGGTCTGGTCGAGAAGTGCGCCCGCCTTCATTTTCCAGTGTAATGCCGTTCTTGAGTTAGTGCAAAAAGGCTACCCCATCATTCCAGAGTTAGCCTTTGTTTTTCCCTTGCTTGTCGTTCCGCTTTTGGCTCAGACAGAACGCAAGTGTTACCACTGAGCCAACAGTAGAAAACACCAGCCACCTGTATGTGGTTAGGTGACCGTCACGAGAAATACTTTAACTGTACCGAGCTGCATTTGCGATAAACAGCTGCTGTTTGTAACACTTTATGTATGCTATGATGAATTTACATATGGAAATATCTACTAATGATTTCCCCCCTATCCATCACATTAACTCACAGTATGGCGAAGTGGGAGGCTGTGTAACTCACTTGGTAGGGAATTCAAGTATTGAAGTGTGGGGTGAAGATAT
>JACSRG010000421.1 GCA_014879865.1 Anaerolinea sp. | reverse complement strand
GAGCGCTCACGGAGCAGGAAGTAGGCAAGCAAAGCGAGGTCGTAGAGCAAAATGGCGGGCAAGTCACGCACGAAATGCGCCCCGATTTCGTTCTTGAGCATCAATAGGTAGCGGTTGCGCGCCGCCAAAAAGCGGATGTGTGCCGCGACCCGTTCGCGTTGTTGCTGACCGGGGCGAAACGAGCGAATGTGATCTGCCTGCGCGGATGGGACATACACGCACGACCACCCGCGAAGCTGCGCCCGCCAGCACACGTCGATGTCCTCCTTGTGCATGTAGAAATCTTCGTCGAAGACTTCGCCCATAATGCGGATGTCTTCCAGCATGGCGCGGCGATAAAATGCCGCTGCGCCGTCCACGCCGAACGGGTAAGGCAGCAGATGACTGAATCGGTCAATGGGCTGCCCGTCGCCGAGCAACTGCTGGCGGCGGGTGCGGCTCATGGTGACGCCCGCACTGTCGATCACGAGCGCGCGGTCGCCAAGCTGATCGACGCGCAGCAGGCAGCCCGCCGCTGACCCGGCGCGCGGTTCGGCGTCGAGTGCTGCGACCATCGCGGAGAGGAATTCCGGGTGTAAGCGGGCGTCGGGGTTGAGGGTCAGCACGTATTCGGAGTTCGTCTCGTCGAGCAGGCGATTATGCGCGGCGGCATAACCCAGATTATCCGCGCTGGTCAGCGGGATAACGTCCTCATGCTGACGTACGCGGGGGAGCGTGTCATCGGTCGATGCGTTGTCCCACACGTAGGTGCTGAAATCGGTGAATGTTTGCGCTTGGAGGGAAGCAATGCAAGCATCAATGGTCGGCGCGCTGTTGTGGGTCACGATCTGCACCGTGACCCGTCGCGTGTCTGGCACTCTGATCCTTAGGATAATCGACCGCTAATGCCTATTGTACAGCACGTCAGTAGGTCGCTCTGCCGCCGGACAGGTCAAAGACGAACCCGGTCGTGAATGCCGCTTCTTCCGAGACGATCCAGCAGGCGAGCGCCGCCGCTTCCTCGACCGTGCCGAGCCGCTTCATCGGGATGCGTTCGGTCATGTACTTGAGCTGCTCCGGCGCTGTTTTCTCGTTCATCGGCGTGCGGATCACGGCGGGCGCGAGTCCGTTGACCGTGACGCCGCGTTCGGCGTACTCCTTGCCGACCGCCTTGACCATGCCGACCACCCCGGCTTTCGAGGTCGAATAGCCGATCATGCCGGGGTTGCCTTCCTTCCCGGCAATCGACGCGATCAGCAGCACGCGCCCGTATCCCTGCTGAAGCATGGGCGGGATGGCGTACTTGGTCAGATAGAAACTGCCAAATAAGTTGATCGCCAGCACGCGCTGAAATTCCTCGGTTGGATAATCGACGATGTTCGTGCTGGTCATGCCGACGACGCCCGCGCTGTTGACCGCGATGTCGAGCCGCCCGAATCCGTCCACCACTGCCTCGATGCCCGCTTCGACTGCCCGTTCGTCGGACATGTCGATGTTCAAGCCGAGCGCGCCCGTCTCGCTTGAGACCCGATCCAGCGCCGCCGAATCACGGTCGAACAGCGCAACCTGCGCGCCTTCTGCTTGCAAGCGCCGCGCGATGCCTTCGCCGATACCACTCCCACCGCCGGTGACGACGGCGACTTTCCCGCTAAACCGTTTTTCATCCATCCTGTTATCCTCTGAGCACTGCCCGCGCCTAAAGGGTGGGCGTCTTGTACAAAGTTTTGCCGCCGACCGTGATGTCCGTCTCGACCAGATACGGCTTGAGCGCGGTTAAATCCGGCGTGAGTCCCAAACCCGGTGCGTCAGGCAGGTGGATGTCGCCGTTCGCATCCGGCAGCAGATGCGCACCCGTCAGATCGTACGCCAGCGGCTTCAACTCGACCGGATATTCGCACAGATCATGTTCGCGGATGCCTGCATACGGCTGAAGCGAGGCGCTCAAGGCGAGGTGCGAAGTGAAGGTGTGGTTGACGAAGCGCACGTTCCGCGTCAATGCGTAATCCGCCACGCGCTTGGCGACCGTGATCCCGCCGATGCGCCCGGTATCAATCTGGATGTAGCCGACGCCGCCGTAATCGATCATGTGGCGCGCCATGTGCTCGTTGTGCGCGCCTTCGCCGCCTGCCAGCAGCACGGGGTCGCTCTGCGCTGCCAGCGCACGGTACGCGCTGAGCGCGCCCGTGTGAAAAGGTTCTTCCAACCAGTGAACGTTTGCCGCCTTGAGCGCGTCCAAGCGGGCGTGTGCCTGCATATAGTCGTCCGCCCAGATCGTCCCGGCGTCGATGCACAGGCGCACATCTGCGCCGACGCCTTCTCGCGCCGCCATAACCTGATCACGGTCGGCTTGGGGTGTGGTCGTGCCGAAATCGCCCCAACCGAACTTGACTGCGCGGAAACCGCGTTCCCGCATCGACCGGGCTTTGTCGAAGGTCTCTTGCGGCGTTTGACCGAACAACATCGAGGCGTAAGCCGTTTTGGGGTACGCGCGTTCGTAGCCGAGCAGTTTCCAGACCGGTTCGCCGAAGCGCTGCCCGAGCACATCCCACAGGGCAATATCGACGCCGGACAGGGCATGATCGGCTTGCAGCACGTCCATGCTGTTCCGGTGCACGGCGGCGTGAATCCGGTCGATGTCTCGCGGGGAATCCAGCGGCGCGCCCAGAATGGACGCCAGAACCGGCTTACACGCGCTGTGCGACATCGGGCAGATCAACGCGGCGATGGTGACGAGCGGCGCGGCTTCACACTCGCCCCATCCGACATACCCCCCGGCGGCAACGCGAATCAACAGCGCGTCTTGGCTGCCATCACCAATATCTTCAATCGTGGGCATGGCGAAATAGAAAAAATCAACAGCGTCTATTTTCATCAAAGGTACTCGCTAAAAAGTTATCGTCAGCCCGCCATCTACGGTGATGACTTGTCCGGTGATGTAAGTTGCGTCGTCTCCCGCCAGAAAATAAGCAACCCCGGCGACTTCTTCGGGGCGTCCGGCACGGCGAAGCGGCAGGTGATGCCCTTCGACGTAGTTCTGGCGAAACCAATCCGACTCGAGTTCGTTCACGCCGTTGACCACGCTCATCGGCGTATCGATGAAGCCCGGCGCAATGGCGTTAACCAGTATATTACGCGGGGCGAGTTCTAACGCCAAACCCCGGCAGTACTGATTGATCGCGGCTTTCGCCATGCTGTAGCCGGTTGCCATGCGCTCGGCGCGTTCGCCGTGAATCGACGTGACATGGACGATGCGTCCGCCCGCTGACATGAGGCGCGCCGCGAGGCGGGTCATGTAGACCGCGCCGTTGACCATCAGGTCGAACGCCTGCCGCCACTGATCGAGCGGCGACTCGATGGCATCTGCGCCGATGAACATCCCCGCGCAGTTCACCAACGCATCGACGCTGCCCCATTCAGCGCGTATCAGCGCCTCGATGCGGTCGGCGGTCGCCAGATCGTCGTATGACCCCGCGCCGATCACATGCTGCCCCGGTGCGAGTTCGGCGCGTAGGTCGCGGAGCAGGGGTTCGCGCCGCGCCACGAGGCACACATCCCAACCCTCGCGGGCAAAACGGAGCGCGGTGGCACGTCCGATCCCGGATGATGCGCCGGTGATGATGACGCGCTTACGGTTGTGCATGTTCGCTAAGCTCCAAAGTTGACAAACAGGATCAAGGTCTATAAACTAACGCATGTTGTCACTTGTCGCAAGCCATAGGACAAAGCGTGTCGAAAGACCTTGTTACAGCCGAGGAAATTCAGCAGGCAATCATCAACCGGATCATGAGCCGCCAGTATTCTGCGGGTGATCGGCTGCCGTCTGTGCGCGATCTTGCCGAGGAATTAGGCTCGAACCGCAACACGGTCAGCAAAGCGTACCAGCAGCTCGTGGAAATCGGCGTGATCGAGAGTCTGCCCGGTGGGCGTAAGGGGTTTCTCGTCAAAGAGATCGCCGGCAGACATCAGCGCGCGGCGAGCGAGTTGCCCGCCTACTTCTACCAGCAGGCTGTCAAGCTGGCGTGGCAGGCGTTAGCCGCAGGCATGACCGCGAAAGAAGCGCTCAAGCATATGTCCAACGCCGTGATCGAGGTGTACGAATTGGGCGGCGTGAACATCGCCTTTTTCGAGTGCAACGATCACGACAGCCGCGACATGGGGCAGTATCTCAGCCGGGCGCTCGGCATGGAGGTCAAGTGCGGTGTGCTCGACGATCTGTACGCGGACATCGACACCATCACGCGGCAGTACGACTTAATTGTCACGACCTTTCATCACCTCTCCGAAGTCGTGGGGCAGGTTGGGCGGGGGCGTGACCAAGTGGTCGGTGTCGATACGCGCATTACGCCGGAGACGATGCTGCGCATCGCGCGGCTGCCGAATCCCCGCATCGCCGTGATCGCCACGCTCGACACGACGACGACCATGCTCAAGCATATTTTGTACAGCTACTATCCCGACCGTCAGATCGAAGCGGTGACGATCACCGACCTCGCTGCGGTTGCCACTGCCGCGCAGAACTGCGATCACCTCGTAGTGACGCACACGTGCGCCGAACAGGTGTCGCAGCACACCGGACGCACGCCCGACGTGGTCGTCGACTTCCAAGTGGACGAGCAGTCGATTCAATTTTTGAGCCGCCGTGTCCATGAAATTCAGACACACAAGACGGCGGCGCTCCATCCGGCTACACAGGTCTAGGGGGAAGCAGCCCGCTAACCGAGCAGCAATAAACGCCTTTGTAAATTGGGAGAAGATTATGTTCAAGAATCGTATTCGACTAGTCTTGTTGTGCTGCCTGCTGTTGATCGCAGTCGGCGTCGCGCCCGCCGTCGCTCAGGAACCCGTCCACGTGCTGTTCTGGGATAACCTGTTTGCCATCAATGAGCAGGGACCCCGCGAAGATCAGTTCATCCTCGTTGCCATTGACCGGTTCCAAGAGGAATATCCGAATATCGTCATCGACCGCGTTCACCAAGCGCCCGATCTCGGCACGTTCGACCAACTGCTGCGCGCTGCCAGCATCGCCGGGAATGGTCCCGATGTGTTCAATCAATTCGCGGGCGGCAGCTTGATCAGCTTCTCGCCGTTCATCGAACCGCTGGACGCCTACTTCAGCGCCGAGGAACAGGCGCAGTTGGTCGGTTGGGACTCGGTGCATGACAACTTCGATCCGAGCGCGCCGCTGCTCGGCGTGCCGTACGGCGCGGGATCGTACTTCGCCATCTATTACAACAAGGAAAAGATGGCTGAAGGCGGCGTCGATATGGAGAACTTCGTGCCCCCGGCGACATGGGAAGAATTGATCGCGCTGGCAGAAGGCATCCGCGATAACGGCGTGCTGCCGTTCGCCATCGGCGAGCAGGAAGGCTACACGGGCGCGTGGGTCATGGCGACGCTCGTCGGCGGTTTGATGGGTCCGCAGGTTTTCTTCGATATGCGCTCGCGCGAAGTGCCGATCAATTCGCCCGAATGGATCACCGCCTACGAAGCGTACCGCCAGCTCTATGATCTCGAACTGGTCAACGTGGACGCAGGTTCGACGCCGAGCGGCGACGGTCAACTGATGTTCACGCAGGGTGAGTCGGCGATGTGGATTCAGGGTGGTTGGGCGAATAAAGACCTCGTCACCATCTTCGGCGACAATGTCGGCTTGTTCCCGATCCCGACGCTGGCGGACTCGGTCTATCCGGGCGGTATCGCCGGTGGTCCGAACATCGCCCTCGCGGTCTCCAACTACTCGCAGCACAAGGAAGAGGCGGTCACGTTCATCAAGTTCCTGCTCCGTCCCGACATCCTTGATCTGTACGTCGCGCTCAACCAGACTGAACCCTCGAATCACCTGCAAGCTGACCCGACGGTTATCCAGAACCCGCTGCTCCAGCGGCAGGCGGAACTACTCCTCGACGGACGCACGATCTACCCGTTCGACAACATCATGCCGGGCGAAATCAACAATATGTTCTATCGCCTGAACGCCGCCGTGTTCATCGGGCAGATGTCGCCGCAGGACGCCGCCGATCAACTGCAAGCGGCTTACGAAGCGATGCCGTAGCAGGCTGTACCTTTCGGGGCGCGCGGGTGCTGCGCGCCCCGATTTGATCCCATAAACAACTTCGACCTTTTTTGAACTAAGGGTCTTTCAAATGAATAAGCTGGCAAAAGCAGAACAACGATTTGCTTACTTCGCCATCTTGCCCGCCGTGCTGTTGATCGCCGTGCTGATGCTGTACCCCATCGCGTATGCGGTCTTCGTCGCGTTTCACCGAACGCCGAACGGTATCGCCTTCACATGGATCGGGCTGGATAACTTCGCGCGCTTGCTGCGTGATCCGACGCTGTGGCGGGTGTTGGGAAATAACTTCGTCTTTCTGGCTGCCGTGCCGCTGGTGCTGCTGTCATCGTTGGTCTGCGCCGCGCTGATCTACGAGGAAGTCTGGGGTTGGCGTTTCTTCCGCGTCGTCTTTTTCATGCCCTCGGTGATTTCGACGGTCGTGATCGGCACGCTGTTTCGCCGTTTGTTCGACTACACGGGTCCCATCAACCAGATATTGGTAGGACTCGGCAACGCACCTATCGACTGGATGGCACGCGGCAACACCTCGGTGATCGTCATCATTCTTGTGCTGGTGTGGAGCGGATTCGGCTACGGGATGCTCGTCCTGCTCTCGGCGATGACCTCCATCGATCCGACGATCTTCGAGTCGGCGCGCTTGGACGGGGCGAACTGGTGGCAGCGGCTGCGCTTTATCACCATCCCGCTGATCGCCAAAGTGATCGCCTTCCTGACGGTGATCAACGTGATCTACACCTTCCTGTCGCTGTTCGGCTTGATTTACGTGCTGACCGGCGGCGGTCCCGGCTACGAGACGACCACG
>JACSRG010000118.1 GCA_014879865.1 Anaerolinea sp. | reverse complement strand
TCGGTGAAGTCGAAGGCGCGCATCAACTGCTGGCGGTGGTCAATCGGCTTGGGTTTGCGCATCTACCGCGCATCCTCGCGCAGTTCGCCGTCGTCGGTGATGAGTCGATTCTCGTCTGCCGGGACGGGGATTTCCAGCCGCCGTTTGCGTTTCGGCGCGGCGGCTTCCTCATCCTCGACAAAGGGATTATCGTCGCGCAGCCATTCTACCGCCAACATTTGCTTGAGGTACGGCGCATAGTAGACGCGGTACGGGTCGCCGTTCTTGAAGGCGAAAAAGACCTCCTTCTTGACCGTGAAGCGCACCCCCTCTACGCGCACGTAGAACTGTGAGGTCTGCGCCACACTCGCATCCAAGTCGATCCGACCTTCCACCATGCTGATCCCCTTGCGCAGCGCGCGCGTCACCTGATAGGCGCGCATCCCCCCTGCGAAAAACGCCAGCACGGTGAACAGGGCGGCAAAGATCAGCAGCGGGTAAGCGCTGACGGAGATAGCAATCGGGATGAGCACGATGCCGGTGACAATCGCGCTCATGATCGCGGCGGTGGTCATGTGATTGGTACGGTGACGCTTGAGCCATGCGATCTGGTAGGGGCTGTACGCGCCGGTGTGGTTGGCGGCGAGGTCATCCTCGTCAAACTTGAGCACCGCCTTCAACAGGTCTTCGTGTTTTTTGAGTTTCGCTTCCTGTTTCACGATCCCGCCTCCCGGTAAAATATAGTAGTAGAAAGTGAAAAGTGGAAAGTTGAAAGTGAAGCTCGTTCACCCTTTTTTACTTTTAACTTTCAACTTTTAACTCGTCACTTCTCTACTATTCTACGCGAGGAGACACCCGATGGTTGCAGAGAAATATCGCGACTTGCATCAACGCTTCGAGGATTGGGCGTCCAGCATTTCCGACCTCACCCCGGAACTCACTTTCAAGGATATGTTCGGCGGCGTGCTGATCTACACAGCAGGCAAGCCGATGGGCATCTTCTGGGGCGATCAAATCGCGCTCAAGCTGCCGGAAGATGGGCAGGCGGGGATCATCAACGAGGGCGCAAACGATCCCGATTACACGCCATGGACGCCGGTCGGCAAGCAGTACGTTGCCGTACCGCCGAGCGTCATGAACGACGAGAAGAAGATCACCTACTGGATCGAGGACAGCATCCGCTACGTGCAAACGCTCATGCCCGCGAAGAAGCGGAAAAGAAGCCGTTAGCGATTGGCGATGAGCCGTTAGCAACAGCATTGCAAGCTGGTCGTGTTGTGCTTTTGGCTAAAAGCTAATTGCTACCTGCTAACCGCTAATGGCTATATGGCTCTTTTGTGGCGATTGTCACGAGGGGTCATGGTGGGTATAATCTAGGCTTGATGATTCCTTGCATAAGGTACTTGTAATCCTATGGCAAAGCGACCCCCGGTCTATCCATTTACCGCTATCGTCGGTCAGGAAAAAATGAAGATCGCGCTCATCTTGAACGCGATTGATATGCGGATTGGCGGCGTGCTGATTCGCGGCGAACGCGGTACGGGCAAATCGACGGCGGCGCGCGCGCTGGCGGCGCTGCTCCCTGAAATCGACGTATTCGCGGATTCGCCCTTCAACGACGATCCGGCGCACCCGGAGACATGGTCGGACTGGGCGCGTGAACATCAAGCAAACGCCAACGGCGGGGCAAACGGCGAAGCCGCTATTTCGCGCCGCAACGTCCCGTTCATCGACCTGCCCGTGAGCGCGACCGAAGATCGCGTCGTCGGGACGCTCGACATCGAGAAGGCGATCCAGCAGGGCGTGAAGAAATTCGACCCCGGCGTGCTGGCGAATGCCAATCGCGGCATCCTCTACATCGACGAGGTGAACCTGCTCGACGATCATGTCGTCGATCTGCTGCTTGACTCGGCGGCGATGGGCGTCAACGTGGTCGAACGCGAAGGCATCAGCTTCGCGCACCCGGCGCGCTTCATCCTCGTCGGCACGATGAACCCCGAAGAAGGCGACCTGCGTCCGCAATTGCTGGATCGGTTCGCGCTCTCAGTGGAAGTCGAAGGTATCCGCGATGCGGGTAAGCGCATGGAAATCGTGGAGCGCCATATCCAGTACGAAAGCGACCCGGAAGGCTTCCGCGAAGAGTGGCATCCGCATGAGCAGGAACTCGCGCACCGCATCACCGCCGCCCGCAGCATCGTGGACGATGTGAGCTACACGCGCCGCGATCTGTACAGCATCGCCACGCTGACCGCCGGTCTGCACATCGACGGTCACCGCGCCGACATGGTGATCCTCAAGACGGCGCGCGCCTATGCCGCCTACAACGGGCGCACCGAAATCAACCAGCACGATATTCTGCTGGCGCTCGAACTGGCGATCCCGCACCGCTTGAAGCGCGGGCCGTTCGCCGACGCGAACATGAACATGGCTGATCTGGAAAAGAAGATGGATCAGATCGAGTCGGAGTGGGGCGAAGGCGACGAAGCGCAAGAGAGCAGCGAAGACGGCAGCGAACAGACTGTCAAAAAAAAAGCCAATCCGTAGCGACTGACTCGGAGCAAGATACGCCGGATTACGGTCAAACTGATCCGCAGCCCCAGAACGTGTTCGACAACCGCGATGCGTACTGGTGGGAAGGCGGCAAGAAGATCGAATCCGGCGCGGAATTTGCCCCGCGCAAGCTCACCACCACCCTCGACCAGATGACCCGCCGCCAGTCGGGACGCCGTTCGCGCACCAAGACGGATCGCAAGCGCGGGCGTTATATCCAAGCGCGTCCGGCGGGCGGCAAAACCGACGACATCGCCTTCGATGCGACTCTGCGCGCCGCCGCGCCCTTCCAGCGCGCCCGCGCCGAGCAGAAGCAGCAGTCCGGCATGGCGTATGCGCTGCGCAAAGGCGACCTTCAGCGCAAAGTCCGCGTCAAGAAAACCTCTAACCTGATCCTGTTCGTCGTCGATGCGTCGTGGAGCATGGCGGTCAGCGAACGCATGAACGCCACCAAAGGCGCGATCATGTCGCTGCTGACGGACGCCTACCAGCGCCGCGACCGCGTCGGCTTGATCGTCTTCCAGAAGGATCGCGCGCAGATGGTTTTGCCGCCGACCAATTCGGTCGTGCTGGCGAAAGAGGCGCTGACGACCATCCCGGTTGGCGGCAAAACGCCGCTCTCCGCCGGGTTGTTCATGGCGCACGAGTGCGTCCGCAAAGAGAAGAATCTGCACCCGGACACCATCCCGCTGATCATCCTGCTGACTGACGGCGCGGGCAATGTCTCTATTGGCAAGGACTCGCCGCAGGAGGAAGCGCACCGCATCGCCGACTCGATCCGCGAGGACACGATCAAGACGGTGACGATCAACATGGAGCATGTCGCCTTCGATCAAGGCTTGGCGACGCGCCTTGCCGAACGCCTCGGCGGTCCCTGTTACACGCTGTCGCAGATGCGCGCCGAAACGCTGCTCGAAACCGTCCGCAAGGAGATGGAGTCGAATAAGTGAGGAGGGCAGCGGTTAGTCGTTACCGCGCGACCTCAATGGCTTGCAGTATCACCGCGCGCGGTATTACAACCCGGCGTTGGGTGTGTTCCCCTCACTTGACCCGTTTGAGGGGATAATTGCACGTCCAATGAGCTTGAATGGATATTCATGGGTCGAGGGGAATACGCCAAATGCAACCGATCCTAATGGGTTGGCATTCTGGACTGGGAGAGGGCAAGGAATACTAGGCATGTATCTAGCTGGGGAAATCTCAAATAATAATCTGCATGCGCGAATTCAGCTAATTGCTATGGCAGGTCAGTGGGCTAATGTCCATGCAGAATATCCGCTCCCAATTGGGATTTTACGACGGGTGTCTATTCTACAGACATGCTTCAAGCAGCACTAGAAGCGCTTCAAGCCCAAGATCTCTCGTATGTTGATCTTCTCAATGAGATTACGGGAGAGATGTGGGAGATAAAGCCAAAAGACGATGAAGCCTTGGGTTTAGAGACAAATCAAGCACAAATTGCTTTAATGACCTCTGCTCAATTGTTGGGATTGTTGACCGGAAACGATCACCCTATAACAGGTACTTATGACTGGACAACATCAGTGTCGTGGGGCACTGGCAGAAGTTTTCCCACAATACCTGTTTACTTGGGTAGTGATGTGACAGGTTGGATGCGATTCTACGCTAAACAATCTCAACAGGGTGTTATCATATGGTGGAAGGTCCAAAATACGCAACGTGAACCGGTGCCAGTGCCAATTATGCTACCTGAAAACGTTACTTGGTCGCAGAGAAACAGAGAGACAACTCATCCTGATCCGATGATCATACCGCGCGGCGGCCTTGTACCAGGATATGCATCTACCACCATAGCACCGATCTGCACGGCATCTTGCCATACTCCAGGATTTACTCTTGGTAGACCGGCAACCCCGGAGGAGGAATTCTGGTTAGGTTATGTACCTGCTTATATTCTAATGATGTGCGTAGGTATCCTTGCTGCGCCGGTATCAATTCCATTTGGAGGGTTTGCGCCCGCTATCCCTTAACGGTTTTCTAGAGCAAAAGGAAACGCAACGATGGACCAAACACGTTTACAGGAATTGGCAGCACGTATTAAAGACATTCTAAAAGAATACGAGATAGATGATGAAGGTTTTCAGCTAAAAATCTTCGTCAACCAGAAGTACTATGATGGAATAAAGGGTAATTTTCCAAAACGCAACGCACTTGATGTTGTGGTAGGAGATCGTGGAGAGGATTGGACAATAGACATAATGTACTTGCGCTCATTGCTAGAGAACTTGTAACTATTTCAGCCTATTTCGTTTGTCGCCAAGCAACCCAGACCTACACTATCCTGCTTGGTAGATCAACCTAGTCTTTCTAACGTATACAGTCGCCCCTGACCTTCGTGCGTTCTTGCAGCTGGTCAGGGACGGCTTGGGTAAGAATTAACATCTGGCGTCAATGTCCGGCGTGAAGCTGGTGTTGAGGCTGGATTCGGTCCAAACTGAACCTGTAGGGTGCGAAAACCTTATCCGCACGGGAAAACTATGCGACGCGGCGGTAGTCGTGGATGAGAGCTATGCGGCGACTACGCCGAATGTGGCGTTCGTCTATAACGCGGCGGGCAACCGGACGCAGACGCGCGAACTACTGGTGCATCCGGCGACGATCAGCGACATCACACTAACCTACGACGACCCCACTATCGAGTACGACGGGACGTGGACAGATGCCGCGCCGTTCAAGCAAACGGTGAGCAAGTATGCCTCGCTCAAGCTGCTGTTCTTCGGCAGTGTGGCGACGTTCACCCTCGGCACGGGGGCGGATCACGGCATGGTTGACGTGTACGTGGGACATTCACTGTGGCAGACGTTTGATAGCTATGCGGCGCAGGATGGAGAGCGGGTGATCACCTTGGCGCTGACAAGCGAAGGTCCGCACTTGCTGGAGCTGCGCAACCGCTCAGTGAAGAATGCGGCGTCGAGCGGATTCTAACTGCGCTTCAAGGGGCTAACCGCCGAGGACGTGGCCTATGACTTGCACACGATCCGCTACACCTACGATGCCTTGAGCCGGGTGGCGAGCGCGGACTATCATCCGGGGGGCAACCTGAGCGCCGTGCCGTTCCGCCAGTACGGGTACAGTTTCGATGTAGCGGGCAACCGCACGCAGCAGGTGATCACGATTGCGGGGACACCGACGACGACCAACTACACCTACAATGCGGCGAACCAGTTGATCGGTGATGGGACGCACACGTTGACCTACGACCCGAATGGCAACATGACTCACGACGGCGTGAACGCCTACACGTGGGATCACGCCAATCGCCTGTTGAGCATGGGCGGGAGCAGCTACGCTTACGACGGCATGGGCAACCGCATGCAGCAGACCGTCGGCGTGGATGTGACCAAGTACCTGCTCGACGTGCAGCCGGGACTCGCCGTTGTGTTGAGCGCGACGACGGGGACGGATGTGACGCGCTACGTCCACAGTCCAATGGGCATTCACGCGCAGAAGGACAACGCGGGCAACTGGGAGTGGATGGTCAACGATGGCTTGGGCAGTGTGCGCGGCGTGGCGGGCAATGACCTGAGCGTGCTGGAAAGCCGCTTGCTTGACCCCTACGGCAACGAAGTCAGCGTGACGGGGACGCTGGAGACAGTGTATCACTTCACGGGTGAGCCGCGCGATCTCAATGGCTTACAGTATAACCGCGCACGGTATTGCAACCCGGCGTTGAGCGTGTTCCCATCGCTTGACCCGTTTGAGTTGGCGATGGGGGCGCAATACCTTACCTTATCTCCGGTCTTATTTCTTCCAGAAAAACCACCGCACTACCATGCCAACCTAAAGACCAAGTGAATGGTCATTGGAGGAGAAATGCACTAGTGCCCAGCATTTCTTCTCCAAGATTAAATGAAGAAAATGACGATCTATGCCGATTTCTCAAAAGGAGGCTAAAGGTGCATCCATACCGACTTCAAACTGTGATTTTATCCTTGTTGGCTTCAACTGTTTTCATAATATTTATGACCGTTTCAGTTGAAAGCAGAGGAGACTCTGTAAACATTAGTGCAACATATCAAACCCCGGAAAACATAGATGTTTTGCTTACAGCTACGTATCTTAATGTCCAGTCTAATCAAACCTTTACAGCGGTACATGCACCTTTTCAAAGTACATTACCACCTTTGTTAATGAGTGCGACTGAACATATCATGCGGGCAACCCAAAGCGCGATAGTGACACCAAACGGCACCTTAACTGATACGCTGCAAGTTTGTGAGCTTGGAATAGCAACTCGTTATAGACGTGATTTATCACAGGAAGCAATAGCTGATTTAGAGCAATCTGGCCAAGTTTACTCAAATGTTAATATATATAG
>JACSRG010000922.1 GCA_014879865.1 Anaerolinea sp. | reverse complement strand
TCGCCGGGATCGACGCGCTGCACGCATGGCCCTTCAGTTGGTGTTAGGGTAGGGGAGGGCGGCGGAAGCGTCACGGTTGCCAGCGCGAGCGTTGGACGCGGCGTATTTGTCACAGGGACTTCTTGCCCTGCGCCGGGTGCAACCGGAACACCGGTAGGCACACCGGACGTGGTCGGCGTGGGAAGCGGGCTGTTCAGCAATCCCTGCCCGACAAATACAGTCACACCCGCACACAGGATGAGCACGACGGCAAGCAGTCCCGCAAGCGCATAGACCTGTCCACGACGGGACATCTCGGCTTCGAGGAGGTCGGTCTCGCCATAGCGACCCTCGTATGATGTTTTGGCGTGCGCCGTCCGTTTTTCTTCAACGGCGGGTTTAACGTCAGTCAGTGATGTCCCACACGTGCTGCACATGACCGCGCTGCGTTGGGCGGGTGTGCCGCAAATTGGGCAAATCTTGTAGGCTTGTGCCAAACCACAACCTCGATAGGTATTTCGACGCCAGCAAGCATTATAGCGCCGAATCTGCGCAGATTTCTAGGCGTGGATACGCGCCCGCGTGGCGACAATGCTGTCGGCAACCGATTCACCTGCCCGGATAGTTACTTTGTTGAGGATCATGGCGTTCGAAATCACCGCGCCGTCGCCGATGCTGCACCCGCTTTCAAGATAAGCGTATGGACCGATGCGCGCATTTTGCCCGATGCTGACGGACGGATCGATCCGCACCGGCGGGAGCACTTGGACATTCGCAGGAATTTCGCTCAGGATGTGCGCGTCCTGTTCTTCGTCGAGCAGATGGCGATTGAGCGTAAGCAAATCGCGGTCTTGTTCAATCTTGAGCGACCAGCTCGTCGGCACAAGCGATGCCGCTCCGCCGGAGCGGAGGTAACGTTCATAAACCGAGACGAGATCGTTGCACAACAGCCCGTCTTCGGTCATGGGCAGCGTTTCAAGGTAATTGCTGAAAGCTGCACCGCAAGCCGCCAGATCGGTGTGGATGTAAGCACCCTCTGACGGAAGTGTTGAAAGATCGGTGACATGTGAGTCCACCGCCGAAATGTAACGGGCGTGGTCTGACCTCGATAGGCTGGCTTCTGCCCCGCTCAGGAACAGCGGCGTGTCGGGCGCGTTCGCGAAGCGACGGGACAGGCGCTCGGCGAAATTGATGTGCGTAAAGCTGTTATAGCTTGCCAGCAAAAACGGTCGCTGACCCTGTTGACGAGCAACGTCCGAGAGAGATTGCGCCAGTGTATGCTTGCTTGAGCGTACGACCAATTCTACCGAAGCACTGGCGACCCACTGCGAATCAAGATAGGCAGCAATCGCCCCTTCTTTTTCGCCGACAATCACGGTATAGCGATTGATTCCGGCGCGCAGCAGGCGATCCATGACGCGAACGACGAGTGGTTTCCCCAGCGCAGGCAGCATCGTGCGCGGACGGTTATAGACTAGTTTGCTCTGGTGGGCGGCATTACCGACGGCGATCACGACAGCATGGTCGATCACGAAGGATTCTCCTCGAGGACGCGATAGCGCCATTATAGCACGGGGAAGATCGGTAAAATCGTTGCGGTATGGCGTGGTCGTAATCTTGTTATAATGGGAACATTCATTGGTGAAGGGATTGATCTCGTGAGCGTCAACAAGAAATTAGTTGCTTATCATATTGGGCGGTTGAAGGACAAAAACGTCAGCGTTCGCCTGAAATCTATTTTGGAATTGAAAGAACTCGGCGATCCCGACGCGCTGACGGCGCTGCAAGAGGTTTACAAAGGTGACATCGACGCTGAAGTGCGGAAAGCGGCGCAGGAAGCGGGGCGGGCGATCTTCTTGAAGAACCAGAAATAGACCGGGGCACCCCTGTGAGTGCCCCGGCAGTAAGTTTTACTGCGCGCCGCACAGCCCGGACAAGCGCTCGGTGATCTGCGCTTCGCTTGCTTGCAGTGCAGCGAGGCGCGAGCGCTCCCGCTCGACCACGTCCGGCTTGGCTCGGCTCACGAACTGTTCATTTGCGAGCGTCCCTTCAATTTTGACGATCTGTTCCCGCAGTTTTCCCTGTTCTTTCGTCAGGCGTTCACATTCAGCCGCGAGATCGACGAAGTCGGCAAGCGGGAGATAGATCGTGGCGTCGCCCACCACAACCGTTGCCGCTTGATCGGGTGCGGTTTCGTCTTCGCCCAAGATATGCAGTTCCGCCACGTTACACAAGCGGGCGAAGAGGTAGCGATACTGGTCAATGGCGCTGGTTAGGCTGCCCGCATCCACCTGCGCGCTGATCTTACGTCCCGGTTCCACTTTGTACTCATCGCGCACATTGCGAATCCCGCGCACCATTTCAATCAGCGCGGTCAACGCCGTTTCGGCGGCATCGTCAAAGTACGCTTCATCCGCTTGGGGCCAACGGGCGATAATCAACGCGTCGCCTTCGTGCGGGATAAAGCTCCACAGTTCCTCGGTGACAAACGGCATGTACGGATGGAGCAGACGCAGTGACGTATCCAGCACATGCAGCAGCACGCGCTGCGTGTTGGCTTTCTCCGCCGCGCTGCCCTGATAGAGCGGGTACTTGCTGATCTCGATGTACCAGTCTGCGAACTCGCTCCACAGGAAATCGTCGATCTGGCGTCCGGCTTCGCCGTACTGGTAGGTGTCGAAAAGGCGCTGCACGGTCGCGACCAAGCGATTCAAGCGGCTCAAAATCCAGCGCGACGGAAGATCAAGCTCGGCGGCGGGCGGCGCACCGGGGGCAAGGTCAGCGTCGAGATTGCCGGTGACGAAGTTGGTCATCTGCCAGATTTTGTTCACGAAACGCCAGTTGCGCTCGACACGCGCCGTATCCAAGTTGATGTCGTTACCCGGCGTGCTGCCTGTGACCAGCGCGAAGCGCAGCGGATCAGCACCATACTGCTCCACCAGTTCGAGCGGGTCGATCACGTTGCCGAGCGTCTTGCTGATCTTGCGTCCGAGTTTGTCACGCACCAACCCGTGCAGATACACGGTGGAGAAGGGGGCTTCGTCGGTGAACCACAAGCCCAACATGATCATACGCGCCACCCAGAAGAACAGGATGTCATAGCCTGTCTCCATCATCTGAGTCGGGTAGAAGCGGCGCAGATCAGGCGTGTCTTGGGGCCAGCCCAATGTGCTGAAGGGCCACAAGCCGCTGCTGAACCATGTGTCGAGCACGTCTTCTTCGGGCGTCCACGTCACGTTCGCCGTCGTCGCCGGGGCAGTTTTACCCACATAGACTTCGCCGTTCGAGCCATACCATGCCGGGATGCGATGCCCCCACCACAATTGGCGGCTGATGCACCAATCTTCGATGTTTTCAAGCCAGTGGTAGTACACCTTCTCAAAGCGTTCCGGCACGATTTTGATGCGACCGTCGCGCACGGCGGCGATAGCTTTTTCCGCCAGCGGCTGAATTTTCAGGAACCACTGTGTGCTGATCATCGGCTCGACGATCTCGCCGCCGCGCTGCGAACGCGGCACGACCAGCGTGTGATCGCGCACCTCGATGGTCAGCCCGGTAGCGGTCATGTCCGCCCACAGCTTGGCGCGGCATTCGAAACGATCCATCCCGGCGTACTGCCCGCCGTTCTCGTTGATCGTCGCGCTGCGTGTCATGATGTTGATGAGCAGCAAATTGTGCTTCGCGCCGATGGCATAGTCGTTGAAGTCATGCCCCGGCGTGATCTTGAGCGCACCTGTGCCGAATTCTCGATCCACGTATTCATCGCCGATCACCGGAATGGGGCGGTTGAGCATCGGCACGAGTGCATGCTTGCCGATCAGGTGCTTGTAGCGGTCATCTTCGGGATGCACCGCAACCGCCGTATCGCCGAGGATGGTTTCGGGGCGTGTGGTCGCCACCGGGATGAATCCGCCATCTTCGAGCGGATAACGGAAGAAGTAGAGTTTGCCTTGCTCTTCTTCGCGTTCCACTTCAAGGTCGGAGACAGCGGTTTTCAAACCGGGACTCCAGTTCACGAGGCGTGGTCCGCGATAGATCAGTCCCTGCTCGTACAGGCGCAGGAAGACCTCTTGCACGGCGTTCGATAAGCCATCGTCAAGCGTGAAGCGCTCGCGATCCCAGTCGCAGCTTGCGCCCAAGCGGCGCAGCTGGCGCGTGATCTCGCCGCCGTACTTGTGCTTCCAGTCCCATGTGCGGGCAAGGAACTCCTCGCGCCCGATTTCCTCGCGGCTTGTCCCCTCATCGCGCAGCATCTTCTCGACTTGAAGCTGCGTCGCGATCCCGGCGTGATCCGTTCCGGGAACCCAGAGGGCGGCTTTGCCGCGCATCCGTTCGTAGCGGATCATCAAGTCTTCGAGGGTAGAGAAAAGGGCGTGACCGATGTGCAGCGCACCGGTCACGTTCGGCGGCGGCATCGAGATCACGTACGGTTCGGCATCTGGCGGCGCGACTTCCGGTTTGAACCAACCGTGTTCTTGCCACCATTGATAGAGGCGGGTTTCGGCTTCTTTGAAGTCGAAGGTCTTTGGCATTTGACGAAGGGTAGACATGCTTGCGCTCCCAATAGAAAAGCCCCATTCAACTCAAGGGCGAATGGGGCTTCGGGTTCGCGGTACCACCTTGTTTTTCTGCCATGCCGGAGCAGGCAGAAATCTCTGACGCGCTAACGGGCGTATCCCGGCGCTGCTTACTCCATTCGGCAGCGCAACTCGCGGGCGACCTTCGGTTACTCTCTGCGAACAGGTTCTCAGCCGGTGACCTGTATTCTCTGGCGCAGTGGGGAGCGACCTACTCCTCCCGGTCAACATCATTAGGAACGTGAATTGTAGTGTTAGTATACGGCGGCTCGATTTGCCCCGTCAATCCCCACTCGGTGTGCGCTGGAGGCGGAGCAGGGCGCGGACACGATCCGAAACCATGTCGATAGCGACCATGTTGTGACCGCCTTCAGGGATGATCACATCGGCATAGCGTTTGCTTGGCTCGACGAATTCTAAGTGCATCGGTCGGACAGTCGCCATGTACTGCTGAATGACCGACTCGGCTGTGCGTCCACGTTCCGCGATATCGCGCTTGAGGCGGCGAATGAAGCGAATATCCGCGTCGGTATCGACGAAAATCTTGACATCGAATAATGGGCGCAAGGTGGGTTCTGCCAGCACCAGAATCCCTTCGACGAGGATGATCGGCTGTGGCTCGACGCGCTGTGTGTGTGCCGTGCGCTGGTGTTTGGTGAAATCGTAGACGGGAATGCCGACGGGCAGCCAATTCTGCAAATCTATGATGTGACTGCGCATGAGCGGCGTGTCGAGCGCATCAGGATGATCAAAATTGATGACGCCCCGATCCGCCAATGGAATGCTGCTGATGTCTCTGTAATATGAGTCGTGAGGAATATAGGCAATGTTGTGGCTGCCAACACGGTCAAGGATCGCGCTGGAGACGGTCGTTTTGCCCGATCCGGTTCCTCCAGCGACAGCAATCGTGATCGGGCGCAGGCGTTCACCCATGCTCGAAGCTCCTAGCCTAAAAAAAAGCCCGCGTAGGTCTGTAACCTGTGCGGGCAAATCAGAGCCACCGAAGGGAGTTGAACCCTTAACCTCTCGCTTACGAAGCGAATGCTCTGCCATTGAGCTACGGTGGCGCTTACCCACTCAGTATAGCAGAGCAGGCTTGCCCGTGACAAGAGCGAAAATCTGCGTTTCAGTGCTTAAAGTGACGCACACCGGTAAAGACCATCGCCATGTTTGCTGCGTCAGCGGCGGCGATCACGTCGTTATCGCGGATCGAGCCGCCCGGTTGAATGACGGCGGTGACGCCTGCCGCCGCTGCCGCTTCGACGCCGTCGGGGAAGGGGAAGAAGGCATCCGACGCCATCACCGCGCCTGCCGCCCGACTGCCTGCCTTGCTGACCGCCAAGTTGACCGAATCGACGCGGCTGGACAAACCGCCGCCGATGCCGACCGTCGCACTGCCCACGCCCAAAACAATCGCATTTGATTTGACATGCTGAACCGCTTTCCACGCAAAGCGCAGCGCGTCGATCTCTTCGGCAGTCGGGGCGCGCTTGGTTACGATCTGAAAAGCTGTACCTTCCGGGTCACCCAGATCGACACGCTGCACGAGAAAGCCGTGAAACACACTGCGAATTTCGAGATCAGCACCGTCGAAGGTCGCGGGAACTTGGAGCAGACGGCAGTTTTTGCGTTTCTCGGCAAGGGTTTCGCCGGCGTCACGGTTGAAGCTGGGCGCGGCAATCGCTTCGACGAAGAACGAACCGAGCGCGCTGACGAAAGCGGTGTCCACCGGACGGTTGACGGCAATTACGCCACCGAACGCCGATACGGGGTCGGAAGCGAACGCCAGCGGATAGGCTTCGGCAAGAGTTGCCCCGGTCGCAATGCCGCACGGGGTGAGATGCTTGACGATCACGACGGTCGGATCGGTATAGCTGCTGACGGCGCGCCACGCCGCATCCAAGTCGAGGATGTTGTTGTAAGACAGTTGTTTGCCCCCCAAGACCGTGCCGCCAAGCGGACCCGACCCGGCGGTACGCGTGTAGTATGCAGCAACTTGATGCGGATTCTCCCCGTAACGGAGCATATCTTCGCGTTGAAGCCCGAGCGAAAACTGCTGAGGCAACGAGTCGTCGATTAGGCTGACGTTGACATTTTGCGCGAGGTACGCGTGGATGGCGGTGTCGTAGTCGCGCGTGAGGGCAAACGCTTTGACCGCGAGTTCGCGCCGCAGCGCCAGATCGACCCCTTCAGTCGAGGTCAATGCTGCCGCAACACGAACGTAATCTGAGGGAGAGGTCACGACTATGACATGGATGAAGTTCTTCGCCGCGCCGCGCAGCAAGGTCACGCCGCCGATGTCAATTTGCTCAATCGC
>JACSRG010000406.1 GCA_014879865.1 Anaerolinea sp. | reverse complement strand
CGAGGACATGCACCTTTCGCGCTACGCCTGCTACCTCGTCGTGCAAAATGCTGATCCTGCCAAAGAAGTCGTCGCGCTCGGTCAGACGTACTTCGCCGTGCAGACGCGCCGCCAAGAAGTATCCGATGCAGCGGCAATGGCAGAACTGACCGAAGACCAGCGGCGGTTACTCTTGCGCCAGCGCATCAAAGTGCAGAATACCGACCTCGCATCCGCTGCCAAAATCGCTGGTGTGATCACTGGGCAGGACTTCGCCGTGTTCCAGAATCATGGCTATCGCGGGCTGTACAACGGGCTGACCGCCGAAATGATCCACAAGCGCAAAAAATTGAAGAAAAGTCAGCACATTCTTGATCACATGGGGACAACTGAGCTGGCTGCGAACCTGTTCCGCAGTACGCAGGCAGAAGAGAAGCTGCGCCGTGATCAGGTGCAGGGCAAGGATGCGGCGAACGCCGTGCATTATGAAGCGGGAGTTGTCGTTCGACGGGCGATTGCCGAACTGGGCGGGACGATGCCGGAAGACCTGCCGACCGCTGACAGCATCAAGAAGCTGGAGCGTGTGGAGAAGAAACGCCTCGCCGCTCCAAAGAAGCCGAAGGGAAGTGACTAAACCGGTTAATTGTACAGGTAACTTGCTTGAATACTCATCTAACAGAAACACTTATAATCGAGGTTGTATGATTCATCAGAACAAACTCATACACACATGAGGCTGAGGCTCAACATGCTGAGCAAAGTAGTACTACGTACCGATGATGGCGTGTGGGATGGGCAATACTCCCCCGATGGTCAGCGCATTCTGTTTATTCAGAACAGCTCCCATGAAGAAATGGGTATCATGAGCAGTATTGGCGAAAGCACGCACTATCTCTTTCGCCAATTTGGGGATTATTCCCCTGATCAGCATTATTTTGCAGCACAGCCTCGATCAGGCAATCGAGCTAGTGGAAAACTGTGGGCGCGAAAGCCAATCTGGGTTCTCAATGGCAGTGCTGTATGTTTTGAAAGCACAGCTATATCGGGTTTTAATAGGGATTTGGGGCATTCAGCTGCTCTCGTTCATCATTTAGCTGAAGAATGGACAATTGAAGTTGTCAGGGATGAAGACATCAACGGACTTGCTGCATCGCATGATGGCGAATTCCTGCTTGTGGCAAGCACTTCAGGGGTCAGACTGTTTCGTCTAAATGCTAAAGAGGTTGTATTACTTTGGACAGACAACGTGAAGGGCGGTGAGTTTTGGGGAATGTCGGTTTCTTCTGATCGATTGCATTGTGCTTATGGTACATCTGAAGGAGTTTATATCCGACGTTCTGATGGTTACCAAGCCGGATTCATTGCAGACGCTTATCGACCAGCATGGAGACCACATACAGATGAGATTGCATACATTACATCTTATGATGAAGGCGAACAAATTCGATTTTATTCAACTACCCGCCATCGGGTTATTGGTGGCACAAACAAAGTCGTCTCTGGAAAGTTAAACTGGTCTCCAGATGGACGCTTGCTCACCATCAATGGATGTCATAAGACAAGCATTTTCTCCAAACGTGATACTTTTTGGCTCACCATTCTTGTTCGAGATACGGGCGATCTAATTGATATTTTGGAGGGTAGTGTAAATTGTGTGTCTTGGAGTCCTGATTCCAAACACCTGTTGGTCTCACATAATGGACAGCTTTTGGAGTTTTCAATCTAACTTTTATCTGCGATACGGGCAGATTGGCTTTAACCCTGCACACCGTTCATACTTCTCCCCTCAGCCATGAACGGTATGCAGGGTTTGCACGGTTTTCAGCGACTTTCGTAAACGACTGCCACATCGTAGCGGCGCATCATGTCGATTACGTCGAGCGGCTTGACCGCGTAGCTCATGCCTTCCATGCTGCGTTTGCGACCCGCTTCATCGAGCAGGTGCAACCGCTTGAGGATGTGACCGATCCACTGCGCGTCGCCCATCTTCTCGACCGGCTGACCCATCAGTCGCGCCACTTTCTCGCGCAGCGCCGCCGCTTTCACCCACAGCGTGCCGCTCTGTCCGCGCGTCATGATCTCCAGTGCCTGCAAGACGGCTTCTTCGCGCTCGCTCAGTGCCTTGCCCTGGCTGATCTGCTCGTCGGTTTCGGCAGCAGTCGCAATCGCCTGAAGCAGCCCATTCACCTGCCCCTGTTCCTCGAAGAACGCCGCCAGCGCGACCAGCGGTGACCACAGCTCGCTTGAACGGTTGTGCAGCGTGTGCAGCGCTGGACGCTCAAAGTAGTTGGTGTAGAGGTACGGGAAGGCGGTCAGCGCCAGCGTGTACATCTGGTGACGGATGCTCGCGCCGTCGAAGTCGGGCGGGAACGAGGGCAATTTCTTGTCGGTGCGGCGCATCGGGATGGCGATGCAGCGCGACGCGAGAATGTCCTCCAGTCCGGCAATCGCCGCCAAAATCTTCGGAGAGTACACGTCGAACGCCTGCGGCTTCATATCTTCGCCAATCAGCCGGATCGCGGGCATACCCTGCTTGTAGCCGCTGTTGAGAAGCTGGCGGATCTGCTGCATTCCGGGGTCTTTCGGGTTGTGATAGCGCTCGGCTTCATCAATGCCGACCGTGCAAGAGGTGTAGTGGATCAGCCGGAACATACTCGGTCCGGTCGGGTCGGACGTGCTGACCATGTTGAACGCCAGCGGCTGCATCACGCGCATGACCGTGCTTTTGCCACTGTTCTTCGGCCCGTTCAACGCCAGATATGGGTACGCCGGGAACATCGTGTAGAAGTACGTGCCAATCGTCCACAGCGCGAGAATGGCGCTCTCGACTTCCGAGCGGAAATCGACGTACTGCGTGAACAGGTCATGCACGGTTTGGAAGACCGCGCCCGGTTCGACCGTTTCGCCTTTCAGATAACGCTGGATGTCGCTGAAGCGCCAGCGCATCAGGAAGTCCGAGCCTTCGGGCAGCACGCGCAGCGCAACCTCTTTACCGCCCAGCGGGATGATCTGCGCGTCGCTGATACGGACGAGTTCACGCGACGACGTGACGAGGTACGGTTGTGTGTTGAGCCGATTGCCCTTCGTCCGCTCCGTGACTGAGACGGTGACGAGCGCCACATCGCGCTGAAAGCCGAGCGCAGGTGAAAGCAGAGGGATGTCGTCGCCTAAAATTTGCGGCATATCGTCGTCTGCCTCCTTCTCCACTTTGCCGCGTGCCGCCTTGAGCAGATCATTGAACACACGTCCCTTGATACCGAGCTTTGCCAGCGCCACGCGAAACTCACTCAGTTCCATCTCGTCCAGATCGACGGCGTGCGTGAACAGGTCGCGCAGCGCGTCCTTCCGTTCCAGCCCGACTAGGAAAGCGACACGCTCGATCTCGGTGTGCAGCCACGTCTTCGCGCCATTCAGCACATCCTCTACGCTTTCCGCCGTGCCGCCGTTGAGCAGCCAGTCGTTGGCATCCTTCACGCCGTCGGGTAGGCGCGGGATGAGCGCACACTTGCCCACCGCTTTGGCGATCTCACGGTTCTTTTGGATAGCATCCGGCGTGTTGTCGAGCGCGACGAAGACGCGGCGGTGCTGGCGCAGCCAAGTGAGCAGCTCGTCAGTGACGTGCATCCCAGCAACCGCCAGCGCTGGCACGCCCCACTCGCTGAACGTGATCGCGTCCGCCTGTCCTTCGACTAGGACGACGCGCTCTGCATCCGCGCTGTACAGATGATTGTAGTACGGGCGGCGCTCGCCCAAGATTTCGCGCGGCGGATTGTAGTGTCTCTTCTCTGCAATCGAGCGACCGCTCAGATATGCCAAACGCCCCCGTTCCAGATGGATGTAAACCAGCATCCCCGCCGGAAACTTGGCAATCACCGACCGCCACTTGTCGGGCAAGTTGAGGTCTGCCAGCAGCGGACGCTTGTCCTGCGGCATGAAACCGAGCCGAGCGGCTTTTACCGTCGCGGGCTGCCATCCGCGCGTCTGTGTCGCATACGCGAGTGCGGCGGGTGTATTCAGCAGCGCCTCGTGTAGCCGGGTCACAAGCTGCCGTTCCGCCCACGCATACGACTTATGAAAATCGTTCTCTCGGTCGATGTCGATTCCGGCGCGTCCCGCCAGATAACGCACGGCTTCCATGAACATCACCGCGTCACGGTTGTTCCAGCCATGACCGTAGTTCAGAAGATGCCGCCCGGCGAAGTCAAACGTATCGCCGTACTCGCCTTTCGAGTTCCAAAAATACTGACCGGTTGATGGTGTGACGATTAGGCTGTCGTGTTCGACACCGACGAATCGCGTGCCGCTGCGTTTGAGGGTGAACTTCTCGCCGACGATTTGCTCGATGGGATTAGCGGAGCGAATCTGCTCCAGGTCGAGGGTCATGATGAGTCCTGTCTCCATAAAATAGGTGCGTTGAAGAGAACCGGTGCGAAAAACGCGCGGTCGAAATGGTGTCTTCAGTTGCACGAGGGGACAGGCTGTGATACATTGTGAGTGCCTAGTTCACAACATAACACCGCCCGCCGCCCACGCGCCTAATCAGCAGTGGGCATTTCTTTTCTATGGCGGTGGTCGCGTCTGCGTGTTCATAAGTTCATCCTCCAAAAGGTTTGCGTGCGCAAACCTTTTCAATCAATGGTCAGATATCGTTCTGCTTCACCAATCAGTTTCCGCATCGCTTGAAGGCGTGCACGAGCAATGGAAGCATCACCTTCCTGCTGCATCAGGGCGCGTGCCAACTCCTGAGGTGTAGTCGCACTGATTGCCTGAGTCGCTTTTGCCATCTTCAGCGCAGCAGGCGAGAGCTTTTCAATTGGATCGTCTCCATCCGTAATATGTTCTCCCTGGCAGATTTCCTTGACCTGCTTCGCCGACAGATTGAAGTCGATGATCTGTCGAACAATTTCCGCGTGGTACTCAGCAGGTGTCGCCACCACGTATCGCAGCTTGTATTCCTCAACGCCGTGACGATCAGCCAACTCAATCGCCTCATCAGAAAGGGAGAGCAGGGACTTGATCAGACTGAACTGTGCCTTCTTGATTCCGCCCATCGCGCTCAACACCATCTCGGTGTACTCACGCTTCGCCCGCAAGTCTAGGTCGAGCGCCTGACGATAAAAGTCATTCCCTACCGCATAGGCAGGGATTTCGTAGCCATGCACAGTGAGCAGCAGGAGCGCTGCCTGACGCGCCAGCGCTACCGCCGTCAGACCTGAACGGGCAGTGTTTTCCTTCGCCTGCCGGAACACCGATGACCGCGCCGCCGGAATGACGATGCACGGGATCATGCCGTCGCCCGTGTAACCGGGGATGAAGTCACGGAGTAGCCACGTCGCCCAATAGCGCCGTTCGCCCGTCTCGATGCGAAACAGCCGCGTTACGCCCTGCGATACGTCTACAACCGTTAGCGGATTGACCTGCCCATCATCTCGGATCGTCATTGCCAGATTGACTAGGTCGCGCAGCAGTATTTCTTCAGGGGATAAGTTGACCGTCGGTTCATCTTCGCGCTCATCGTCGCCGTTTGGGAGCAATTCGAGGACATTGTTGAACGGGCGACCCCGCTGACGAGCGGCAATTTGCACGATCTGCACCAACTCGCGCAACGCCTGCGTCGGTGTCACGTGATTGGTGTGAAAGCGAACATGGATACTCTCTGGCAGCACCCGGCGCGGCTGCACCGGGTCGGGACGCACCATCTCCAGCAGGATGCGCTCGACCCGGATGGCGTTATCCGCGAATGCCTGTGGAGAGTCGGTCAGCAGGTCGCTCGTGACGGATGCCAACAGGTCGTCCATGCGGCTGGTGTTGCCGTTGTTCGGGCGCACCATCATGCACCTGCCTGTGACATATAGCGCACGAGCGATGCGACGACCTGCACGTAGGCTTTGCTAGCCGATGCGCGCGGATCATAGGTGAACAGACTTTGATGATCGCGGTGGGCGTAGGAAACCGCTTCGTTGGCGGGGATGACGCCGAGCAGAAGCTTGCCGAGAACGGGATGTGCCTTCAACTCCGCCAGTAGATGGTTGTGACCGCGCACGCGCGTGTCCATCTTCGTCACCAGCAGACCGCTCACGCGCAGGTTGGGATGTCGCCAGCCTTCGCGAATATCATTGATCTTCTGGATGACACTGGTCAGACCGACTGTTTCGAGGTATCGCGGCTCGACCGGGACAATCGCGTCGGTTGCAGCCAGCAGCCCCATCTCGGTCATGAGTGAGAAGGATGGGCGCGTGTCGATGACGACAGCGGCGTACTGCCCGGCGATTTTGCTCAGTGGGTCAGCGAGGCGGTACGGCGCGCCCGCCACGCCCATCAGTTCGCGCTCTGCGCCTTCGAGCATGGGGGAGGCGGGCAGGACATGCAGGTCAGCGTCCCACTGGCTCGGCACGATGCAGTTGATCATCGTCTGCGGGGCGTTGGGGCGGTCTGCCATCAGCACTGTGTACAGGCTGTCATCTGCGCCATAGTCCTTGCGTCCGGTGGTCACAAGTGAGGCGTGACCCTGCGAGTCGGTGTCGATGATCAGGACGCGACAGTTAGTCGCATTGGCGCGGCGCAGCACGTTGACCATGCCGAGCGCAATGTTGGTGGCGGACGTGCTTTTACCCACGCCCCCTTTGTGGTTGGTGAATACGAAA
Source organism: Anaerolinea sp. (assembly GCA_014879865.1). Taxonomy (GTDB): domain Bacteria; phylum Chloroflexota; class Anaerolineae; order Aggregatilineales; family Phototrophicaceae; genus Flexifilum. Next base: position 252 of record JACSRG010000406.1, on the reverse strand, counting down.
CTGCGAGTCATTGCCATTTCCTCTCTGAACCCAACGAACCGTCAAATTCGCTGTGGCTGGCAAAGGCTCATCAGAGATTGGTGTAAACTCTCTGAGGGAGCTTTGCTGGCACGGGCAGCGAGCTTCAAGGTGACTGGGGGGAGGGGGCACCTCTCCCTTTCACCGCTAAAGCCGAGTGTCGTCAGGCTAAGCAGGAAAGCCGTTGTTCACGTTTGGGGTAAGCGATTGAAGAGAGGAAATGAGAGAGAACCG
>JACSRG010000219.1 GCA_014879865.1 Anaerolinea sp. | reverse complement strand
GCGTCGGCGCTTGCGCGGCTTTCACCAAGCGCAAGTGCGGCGCTTCCGCCACCTGATGACCGGTGTTCGTCTGAGGTTCAAAACCGTTACGCTTCATCATGCCTCCTAAGCCGCGATTGGCAGATCAAGGGATGAGTCGTTCAGATGACTGGCGTTCAGTTTCAAGCCATACAGCGTGTCCAAACTGCTGCGCAGCGCCGGGCTGGCAAAGCTGGGGACAACCGCGTATGAGCCTGCCGGTAAAGTGGGCGGAAATGCCTCCAACGAGAAATCGCTCGACAACACATGAATCGCGTGGTAGCCCGCCATGACGGCGGCTTCGACGTCGAAGATGACGCTGTCGCCAATCATCGTGAGCGATGACGGCGGCAAGTCGAGGACATTGCGCGCGAAATCCTGATAGCGTTCCGGGGTTTTGTCAGACCAGACGGTGACGGATTGAACCAACTGCTCAAGGATGGGATGGTGCTGAATCCGCTGGCGCTGCGCGTCATCGTCGCCGCGCGTGACGATATGGCAGTCATAGCCATCCGCCGCGAGGCGAACAAGCTGGGCGGCTGCGCCGCGTTCAAACTTCGGGCGGCTCGCAAATACTTGCGCGACGATCTGCTGGCACTTGGCGAGTCCCTGCTCCGTCGGGCGCAGCTCGCCGAGGTGGCACAACTCTAAATACGCCGCCTCATATGTAAGCGCGAGCAGTTCACGTCCAATCGGGATGCCCTGACGGAAGCGGAGGTCTTTGTAACGCTCGATGCGCACACGATCTGCCAACAGGGGATCAATGCCGAGCGCCGCCATGTCCGCTTTGAACGTTTGCTCCGCCTCGAGGTACTCGTTCACTTTTAACAGCGTGGAATCGAGGTCAATGGCGATGACCGGGGCTAACTGCATCGGGCAGTTCAGCGCGCGCGCCAGCGAGCGAACGTCGGCTGCAAAGGCGTTTTGTTGTTCGGAGTCGTGCTGCCCGGCGAGTGTGTAGATGATGCGGCGGGTACCAAGAAGGGCGGTGATGCGGCGGAGGGTCAGGCGATCAAGCCCAACCGGGAGGATTGACGGCGCTGTGCCCCGCACCCCCTTGCTGATGCTGGCGGCTGCCGTCCGAGCGCGCAGGTAGTTCTGCGCGGCGGCTTCCGCTTTGCCCTGATCAGCGGCGACGACGAGGTTGGTTCCGCCATATGCTGCCGGGGCTAAACCGTTGGTGCTGTTCTTCTCCATTCTTGCGCTCCGTTCTATTCGCTGCGATTCGGTTGAATGCGGCTTCACAGAGCAGTTCGGAGGTTTGCGACTTGCACCTATTTTGACGATGTGCAAAAATAGGTGTTCTCCACTGGGCTGCAGACCTCCGAACGGTCTCTGTCCCGAAAACCCGACTGCCCCCGCAGTACGGGTTTTTTTGTTGATTGAAAGCGTAGCATCTCAATATGGTCTCACGATGATCATGTTGTTAAGCGGACGATAAAGTCCTACTAGGATTCTACTAGAATTTGAAGGTGCAGAACGCTCAACCGGGCTGAATCACTCGTGTAAATCATCGCATAAGCGGACGAATTGTCAATTACTGTCCTGTTGGCAGCCCTTACCATCGGTTTGTAAGGCACGTGCGATCAATTACTGCATTTCGTAGAAATTACCCACCAAGTCACCCTGCACAAACTCGACAAATATGATAGACTTTTCTCGTAAGTTCTACCATTTGTCTACCAACGGTAACTGAGGGGGAAATGAACCGGAACCTTGAGATGCAGCAGTTCGAACAGCGCCGCCAAGAGATCGAAGCCGATTTCGCTAGCTCAGGTATTGTGCCGGGGACGAGGTTCTCGCATACGCAGTTGCTTCAGCTATTGAATGACCGGATGAAACCAAATGAGATCACCGGGCAGCAGCTCCTATACCTCGTCGAAAAGGGAATCTTGAAACCGAGTGAGGAGCTGAAGGGCACAAAGCGTACTGTCAAGGTCTACAGCTTCGAGGATGCAGTCAACGGCGTGTATGCGCTTGAAGTTCAGCGCGATCGCGGCTATACGTGGGACAAAATCGCCCGCCTTATTGAAGGAAACGCGGTCGCGCCTCAACCCAGTCCACGCCCTTCCCCGGTGAACACTGTGACGAGCAGCACCATACTTGCCGACGATCTCAGCCGGGTGCTGGCGCTTTGCTTCTCACGGGTGCTGCAGGTTGTCAGCGCCGTACTGACGGGAGGTAACGTCCTGCAGAATGGACTGCTGGCGGTTGCCGAAGCACAGGGTGAAGCGGGCGAGGAGGTCGTCGTGACGCCGCTAAGTGCAAGAGGGGTCGAAGCCATTTTGAACGACCCCTCTTTTGTTGTCGTGCGGGGTAACGCCCGCGGTGAAGCGCTGGTGCATTTGCAGGCGAAGGTTCGGCGCGAGTCACTGGAACATCTCGCGGCGTTCCAGATCGACATGCCAACGCTGAATACGCTGTTCCCGCGCTATCGCATCGTGTTAGGGATAGCTGCTGACAACCCGTCCCCCCATGCAGAAAGCGCGCGCGCCAGTTTGAACGAGAACAACCTGCCGGTCAACCTCGCCTTTGCACAAACGGCGTATCTACGTGGACTGCTGCGCTTCGTTTTCAATACGCTGGTGCGGCTGGAGCGGATGAACACGGGCAAAGAGAGCGATCAAATCGAAGCACGTTTTCGCGGGCGGCGGTTAACAATCCTCACCAATCTTTTGCTAGAAATCGCAGTCCATGAGCGTTGGGACTATGCCGGCGTCTTTGCGCGTGACAACGACAAGAAAAAGTTCCGAGCAGAGGCGATAAGCGCCGATTTTCGTGAACGGGTCAGAGATGAGATCACCCTCAACGAACAACACTGGATGGAAATCGTCCAGAAAACCGGCGTCGAGGAGGTGATCAATCTCACGGCAGATCCACCGCGTTTTTCCTACTACGTCGTCAATAACGACAGGGTGAAGCACATCGCCTTCATCCCGACAAGCGAAACGCACGTGGAGAACAGCGCGACCCCAGCGGAAGCGGTGATCGTCATTGCCAAACGCGGATCGGACGAATTCGACTTCGATTCCATCAATCTCGCGCTGGTGCGCTTGCTGGGATCCATCATGAATGAAACGATCATCAGAGATCGCCTCAACAGCCGGGTGGTTCAGGAAGGCAGAATGTACCCCCGTTATGTCGAAGCGCCTCAGAGCCAAGACGAGAATTTCGTTCCTCGCCTCTTGCAGCATTTGCAGAATATGGAAAGCCGCACCGTTGACGCTAGTCACGGCATTCTGCTCATCCCCGTCCGAGTTGACTTGAAACCCAAAACGCCGTTGGGCGAACAAGATTCGACTGGTGACGGTGTACTGCAAGAGTCGCGCAAGCGGACAGCGCGATGGCTGCGCAGCTTTCTGGAGCGGGAAACGAGCGACGTTCATCTCTCAGCCGAGTACTTCCACATCGGTACAAATGGCATCGTGGTCATGATCTACCCGTTCAAGCGTAGTTTCAAACATCGCAGGCTGCGTGTTGAGCTGCAGCGCCAGATCGACTCGCTGCACACCAAGGATGAGTGGATCGGGCTGCAAGCGCGTGTTTGGTCAATGCTGTTCAGCGCTGCCCAGATTCGCAGTCTGGTCGAAAAACAGATTGACCCTGACGATCCGCTGCGGGCAGCAGCCGACTTTATCCACCTCCAGACGAGAAATGCCATCGACAGCATCGTCAATATTCGGCAGGGGGACAAGTTCATGCGTGCGCGAAATCACGAGCGTGCGCTTTCACTCTATGAACGCGCTGATGAGCAAAACGGGGGGAATCCATACATCTTGCGGCACATTGCCGAATGCTTGATTGAACTGCGCGACTTCGGTTCTGCAGTGCCGTACCTTGAGCAAGCCAACGAAATCGAGCCTATGAATCCCACAACCTATCGCCTTTGGGGGGATGCGCTGCATGGCGCGCAGCAGTACGATGAAGCGCGTGAACTATACCGGCAGTCGATCCGCTATTTGCCCACAGACCCGCAGACCTACTTGAACCTGGGCAGAACCATTGTCGAGCAGGTTCTGCTCCACGCGAACGCCGATCCGACGGGCACACGACGGTCAGTTCCACGCGAAGAGTTAAAGGCGATCAAGACCAGCTTTTCGAACGCCCTACACTATACAGGGCGCACTATCCGCACGGAACGGCGGGCAAGCTATTATGGCTACATCGGGCATGCTTATCAGCAGTTGGGCATCACATTCCACAACATCGAATTCATGCTCGATGCCCTGCGCAACTTCCAGAAAGCACTCCGCTTGCAGCCCGATAACGTCGTATATGAATGGAAGAAGCAGGAATGTCAGCGGCAAGTCCGTAGTTTCGAGATTGGATCACCGTAACATAGTGGGAACTATAGCTGTGCAGCGCATGAATCGTCTCGTTGCCGCGCTGCACAGGCTGTTCATCTCGATCTCAAAGTTCAAACATAAAGACAAACTGTAATCGGTAGATATTTTATATTGGACTAATATTGATGCCTTCGCATGAAGTCTCTGCTGGGTGACTCAAAATGCCTTCAGTGAGAACATCTTTCACAACATCGAACGCAGGTTTGTTTCCTATTGATTAGATTTTTCGAGCAGTCTCTCTCCGGTGGAGCGCGGAAGTAAAAGCTCTCTCACAAATCTGCGTATGAGCGCCTCTTGGTTCATTTCGGATTGTTTAGGTTCGATGTCATCAACCATAGGTGATATTCCTTCCAAAGCCTCAATTTGCCCAGTCTGGGCATATGGCTGGTTATGCTCTAACATGACTTTTAACGTATTCGCGACTAAACTTGTCTGGGAACGGTTATCTGATCTAGATGCCTGAAACTTATGGGACGTTCCACCCCATGTTAACCATAAGTTGCTAGCCAGTAGGTACTCGGCAATTACCGACAACACGGAGTATCTCGTAATCAGTTCTCGAGCGCGAATCGTTTCAAGCACAAGGTATTTCCAACTCTGCCGCAGCATCGTTGGACTCTCAAAAGTCGCAATTTCCGACTCCTGACCTAGTTTCAATGCTAGTGCTTCAACATCGGGATGATAGCCTAACAAAGTACGTAGGCGCTCGATTAAAGTTTTCGGGTAATTTTTGTTGTTATAGTTGTTAAGTAATAGTAAATGAATTCCGTAGATCGTCAACATGGGGGATTCGGCAAATCTCTCTAGTATGTCTCTAAATCCTGCATTTGATACTTGGCGTTGGTAACACAAACTCAATCGCGCTTCTTCGGTGAATCGAGTTTGTTCATCGTTCAAATTCAGATGATTGCGTCGGTGGAGAAAAATGGCAGCATTGGGCAGATCTGGCACCAAGGTATGAACGTCGTCCGCAAATTCCTTGCTTCCACAGAAAACACTCGTTTGCCAGTCCCTACACAAAACAACGGTTTGTTCCAAAAAACTAGAACTAGGCAGTTTAAGGCGCAGTTTATACACGCCCGGATTCAGTTCTATGTTACAGGCATACCACGCGTCCGTGTCTTTCTGCGCTTGATTACATGCCTCAAATTCGTACAGCAACTCGTCGTCAAAGTTGTGAAGCGTGACTCCATCTAGCAAGTTCGTTTTGGCGACCACGCCATGATTGGGTTTGATATTCCACTTATGTGAGAACAAGAAGAGGAAACTACCCTCGCCTATCTGAGCCTTGTTCTCGCGGCTTTGTTCCTCAGCGACAGCTGCGCGGCTTCGATTCTCCATTGAACTGCCCAGTACTGGGGCTGGTCTACCCCCGATAAAATGGCTCATGCGCATTTTGTGTGATGCGCGCGAAGTTACGAGTAGACTGACGCGGTATACGAGTCTTGGCTGGAACGGTGGACGCTCATATCGGTACTTCCTTACACAATTCAAGGTTTTCACATTCAGGGTGTGACAGCGACGCCGCCCGATGGACTCGAAATTCATGCCTACAGTACAACCCGTCAAGCAAGGTGTCCTGCCTGTGGACAAGAATCGCGTCGGGTACATGGGTGGTACACACGCCATCCCCAAGAAATCTCCAGTGTTGGCTGCACCGTGCGACTGATGTTAATGGTCAAGCGGTTTCGCTGCGTGAATCCAGCCTGTATCCGGAAGACATTTGCCGAGCCTCTCTCCAGTTGGCTGCCCGCGTACGCTCGACGGACGTTGTCCCTCACGCGGTTGCTTTACGCGATTGCGTTGGAGATTGGAGGCGAAGTGGCACATCGAGTGGCAGCACGATTAGGCATTCGCGTGAGCGCGGATACGCTCCTGCGGATAATGCGCCAGTTCGGTGTCTGTGTACATTCAGGTGAGCTGCGGATTATTGGCGTCGATGATTGGGCGTTGAAACGTGGGCGAACCTATGGAACCGTGATTGTCAATCTGGAAACCCATCGCGTCGTCGAGCTGCTGCCTGACCGAACGGCAGAGACACTCGCCGCTTGGTTACGAACGCATCCGACCATTGAGTGTGTGACACGTGACCTTACGTCAAGACGTTGCGGCGGTTCGCGCTGCACTCGAAACCCCTTGGAGCAATGGGCAAACTGAAGGGCAGGTCACCCGTCTCAAGCTGATTAAACGTCAGATGTATGGACGCGCGAAGTTCGATTTACTTCGTCTTCGCGTTATCCATCCCCCTTAAGCTCACACAAAATGCGGATGAGCCACTAAACTGGGGGTAGACTACTTATGCGCCGATCCGGTTTCCTGAAAAGTCTCTTTAGCAAGGTATCTGCGGGCAAAAAGCTGAGCGTCCCAACTTCAGCGATGATCTGAGCGCGGCAACGGCAGGAATGATCGATTGTTCTCTCATCAGGATTGGGATTTGAGGGGAATGTGGACCTGAGGGGTAGAGTTTCGTACACTAGACATACGCTCGACTTTCCCATCCCCGAACCGCTGTCTACCACAA
>JACSRG010000428.1 GCA_014879865.1 Anaerolinea sp. | reverse complement strand
TCGCTCGGTCAGCCGACCAGCTTCACCATCGGCTGCGCGCTGAACATGGGCGCGCCCGATGTGGACAAAGAGATCGACGTGCTGCGCAAGAAGATCGCGGCGGGGGCGGATTTCGCGCTCGGTCAGCCCGTATTTCAGCCGCACGTCGCCGAACGCTTCTTGAAGCGTTACGAGGAACTCGAAGGTCACCCGCTTGAACTGCCTGTGTTGATGGGCGTCATGCCGCTGTTCAGTTTGAAGCACGCCACGTTCCTGAACAACGAAATCCCCGGCATCGAGATTCCCGCCAGCATCCTCAAGCGGTTGGAAGACGCGGGCGAAGAGGCTGCGAGTGAAGGCGTGCGCGTGGCACAGGAACTCATGCGTGACATGAAAGACCTTGTGCGCGGCGCGTATGTCATCCCGGCATTCGGCAAGTACGAACTCGCCGCCCAAGTGATCGACGCGGTCGTCGTCGCGTAAAATAGAGGCAAAGAAAGAAAAGACTCAACGCAAAGGCGCAAAGACGGTAAGACGCCAAGAAAGAAGAGGAAAGGAAAGTCTCAGGTTGCCGATTCTTTTCCTCCCTCTCCTTTGCGACCTTGCGTCTTGGCGTCTTTGCATTGAGTCTTTCTCTTTTCCTTTTTTCACTGTTCTCTTTATCATGCAGGCAGCGAGTCGATGAAGGTCATGACGATGCGGTTGAACTCCTCCGGTTTTTCCATGTTGGGCATGTGCGCCGTGCCGTGAATGATCGCGCGCTGCGACCCGCGAATGCCGTCTGCCAGCGCGGGCGCGGCGCGGAGGATGTAGGCGTTGTCGAGGTCGCCCCACAGGATGAGCGCCGGGACACGGATTTCGCCGAGCCGCCCCGCGCCGGGGGGATCGAGCGGGATCGCCTTCGCCCCTTCATCGGCGTGACTGTAGTTCGCGCGCCCCATTTCAACCATGCGCTGCACCAGCGGCGCGGGCATGTCATCGACCGAACGCGGAAAACCCGCCAACCACACTTCAATATCCATCTGAATGACGCTCTCGTAGTCGCCCGCTGCGATGTACGCCTCTTCGCGCTGCTCCAGCGCTGCCCAGCGCGCTTCTTCTTCCGGCGACTGCTCGATATCATAGCCGCCGGGACCTGACCCGACGGTCACAAGGGCGGCGACTCGCTCCGGCGATTCGAGCGTGACATCGGTGGCGATTTGCCCGCCGCGCGAACAGCCGATCAAGATGGCTCGGTCGATGCCGAGGTGATCGAGCAGCGCGCGCAGGTCGGCGCGGTTGGAATACTCGACGGCTTCGCTGGTCGTCTTGCCGTAGCCGCGCGTATCATAGCGAACGACGCGGTACTTCTCCGCAAACAGGTCGAATTGATCGTCCCACATCCGCTGATCGGCGACGCCCGCATGAATGAACACTACCGGACGCCCCTCGCCTGCCACTTCATAGGCGATCTTCGCGCCGTTAACTTCGAGTACACCTGTGGTCTTTTCTGCCATCCCGTGTATCCTCTAGTTGAATCGCTGATGCGTCTAAACTAGCACAAAAGTTCAAATGCTGCTACAAGGAGATACCGCCAATGCACCTTGAAGTCATCAGCCGACTATCCGCATCCACCTCTCGCCCGACGCCGCTCCTGTTTGTGCATGGCGCGAGTCATGCGGCGTGGTGCTGGGATGAGCATTTTCTCCCTTATTTTGCCGAACACGGTTACAGCGCCTATGCCTTGAGTCTGCGCGGACATGGCGACAGCGAAGGACGCGAGCGTCTGCGCTGGTGGCGCATCCGCGATTATGTGGCGGATGTCAGGCAGGTCGCCGAGTCGCTGCCCGCGCCGCCCGTCGTGATCGGGCATTCGATGGGCGGGTTCATCGTGCAAAAGTACCTCGAACGCTATAACGCTCCCGGCGGGGTGTTGGTGGCGTCCGCGCCGGTCTTCGGCATGTTTCCGCTGGACTGGCGCTTGCTGATGCAGCACCCGCTGCTGTTCTTGCGTGTCAACGCGGCGATGTACGTCAAGCCGATGTTCAACACGCGGGCACGGACGCGGGCGCTTCTTTACTCCGCCCTGACGCCGCATGAGACCGTCGAGCGCACGTTTGCCCGTGTGCAGAACGAATCGTATGCGGCGCTGCTCGACATGACCCTGTTTGATCTGCCGCGTCCGCGCAAAGTTCACAGCCCGCTGCTGGTGCTTGGCGGGACGGAGGATGGTTTCTTCACGCCGCGCGACACGCGCATCACCGCGCGGGCGTATGGGACGGAAGCCGTGCTGGTGCTGGACACCGGACACAACCTGATGCTGGAACCGTCGTGGCAGACCACAGCCGATCACATCCTGTCATGGCTGGCGGAACGCGGTCTGTAGAAAACCCCGCGAAATTCGGGGGATTGCATGAGAAAACCTCGATCCATTACACCCATGAGGGCATGGAGGGCGTATAGTTCTATACCGCAAAGTCATGGGGGTTGTGCTATGTTTTGGGGCTGGTGGGGGTGGTCTTCACGCGGCGGCAGGCGCGGCGGCGGCGGATTCTGGTTTTTGCCCATGCTGATCTTCTTCGGCATGATCTGGTTGTCCGGCGGTTTCCTGCGGGCGGGTTGGCTGACGTGGCTGATTGTCATAAGCCTTATCTTCTATGTTGTCCCGGCGGTCATACGGATGATCAACCGGCAGGTCTCCGAACAAGCCGAATTCGAAAAGCGCAAGCGGGAAGAAGTCTACGACGACGCCGTAGACGAGTACGGCGCGAAACCCAAACGTGAGCCGCGCTACATCCTCGGTGACGACGGCGAACTGATCGAAGTGCAGGATGACGAAGACAAGCCCAAGCGCAGCGATTTTGTGTGACCGGGTAAAGTTTACGCTCTTCGTGAGATTCTCATAATGCTCTGCTAAAAAACTATCCGGACGGCTAGGTAGATCAGACCGAATCCACTTTATAGTCAAGGGGAAGCCGTTATCACGATAGTCATTAAGGGAGCATCATGCCGATTCTCGCGGATCAGAACTTTTCGCTGTACGAACTGATCGATTGGCGCAACATCTACAACATCTTCTCGGAACGCCGGGCGCTGCTCGCCGGATGGTGCAAGACGATTGAACTGGCGATCATCGAGCGCGAACTGGTGACCGACGTTTACGCGGGCTTTCAGCAGGTGCGCTACATCGCGCCGATTCTGCCGCGCTACCGGCAGATCGCGGGGTTGGGCGGGGCGGTCTGGGTGTTCGGTCAGCCGGACGCGAAAGACCCGGCAACGGACGGGCTGAATGTCGTCGCGCTCCAACCCGGCGAACAGTTGGTCAAAGAGTGGTTTCTCGTCGTGCAAACACCGGCGTATTCGCGGGCGCTGGTGGCGCACGAATTAAGCAAGCCGGGGACGCCGCACTCCAAGCGGACTTTTCGGGGCATCTTGACGAGCGATCACGCGCAGGTCAAACGCTTCGCCGACATCCTGCGCGAACGGGTGAAAACACTGACGACGACCTGAGTTTCCCCATGCAACTTTGCGGACTGGATCAGCGTATTAAGGAGTAGACCGCCGCACACTAGGGTATAATGCCTAATGGAACGCAATCCGCAAACCGGAGTAGTAAGCATGGGGTCGCTCGAAGGGCAGACGCTCGGTCAGTACCGGGTGCTGACGCAAATGGGGCAGGGCGGGATGGCGACGGTCTTCAAAGCCTACCACCCGCGACTAGATCGCTACGTAGCGGTCAAAGTCCTACATCAAGCCTTCTTAGAAGATAGCAATTTCCTCGCCCGTTTCGAGCGTGAGGCGCAGATTGTTGCGCGCCTAGAACACCCGCACATCGTGCCGGTGTTCGATTTTGACGAACTGAACGGTCGCCCTTATCTGGTGATGAAATACATCGAAGGACGCACGCTGAAGAATCTGCTCAGCGAACGGTCGCTGGCGCTGGGCGAAATCATGCGTATCATGTCGCCGATTGCCGACGCGCTCGATTACGCGCATCGTCAGGGGGTGCTCCACCGCGACATCAAGCCGTCCAACATCATTATCGACGTGAACGGCACGCCCTACCTGACCGATTTCGGCTTGGCGCGCATGGCGCAGTTGGGCGAAAGCACCCTCAGCCATGATATGCTGCTCGGCACGCCGCATTACATCTCGCCGGAACAGGCGATGGGCAGCCGCGATCTCGACAACCGCACCGACATCTACTCGCTCGGCGTAATCCTGTACGAACTGGTCGTCGGGCGTGTACCGTTCAGCGCAGATACACCGTTCGCTATCATCCACGATCATATTTACCGCCCGCTGCCCTCACCGTCAGAGGTCAACCCGCAGATCACGCCGGAAGTCAGCGCGGTGCTCGAAAAGGCGCTGGCAAAAGCGCCGGCGGATCGCTACGCCAGCGCGAACGATCTCCTCAACGCCTTTCAAGCAGCGGCGGCGAACTCGCATTTGACCACGCTTGACCCGGATCGCGCTGAAGCAGCCGATGTTTCGCTGGCGCAGATGCGCCGCGCACAGGATCAAGGCGGTGGCACGGAAGTGATCTCCAACGTCGGCAAACCGAAGCGCGAATTCGCGCCGCCCGTTCCGCCGCTGCCGCCCGCAGCCCCATCGATCCCTGCGCCCACGCCGCGCAAGATGGTGGTCGATGCGGAATTCGACTTCGCCGACGCCGAACGCGCCATCGAGAAGGTCGGCGCGGCAATCGGCGGGGCACTCGAAAATGCTTTCGACAGTTGGAGCAGCAAAAACACGGATTTTGAACTGCGTCCGTATGAAGACGAAAACGCGCTGCGCCGCCGCATCGAGGCACGGTTTAAGAAGCGCGGCGAGTTCATCGGGCATCTGGTCGCCTATGTGATCGTCAACCTGATCCTTTGGTTCGGCTTCCGCGCCTTCAATTTCGGCTCGATCAGCGAGGATACGCACTTCCTTGAATGGATGGCGTTTCCGTGGCCGATCATTGTGTCGCTAGGGTGGGGCGCGGGGCTTGCCGCGCATATGTTTGAGACCTACTTTCAGACCGGCGCGCGTGACGAACGCCGCTACCAAGCCATACGCGGCGAATTCCGCCGCCTGTACGGGGATGACTGGAGCGGCGTAGATAAACGCGAATTGAAGAAAGTCCGCCGCCGTGTAGAGAAGCCCTTCAAAGCCCGCGCCGAGTTCTTCGAGCACGCCGCCGTTTATATTCTGATCAATGTGATGCTGTGGATGATCTACCTGTTCGGCTCAGGGGTGCCCGATATTGGCGAGTTCATCACGGCGGTGCCATGGCCCGCCTTCGTGACGCTCGGGTGGGGCATCGGCTTGGCGGTCAACTTCGTCGAGATGCTGACTGTCACCGGGCGCGAACGGGCGATTCAACGCGCGGTTGAGCGGGCATACCTTGAGAAACCCAAGAATGACTTCAGCGGGGATGCCGACGAGAGCGACAGCCGCAGATCACGCCGGGGGCGCGCGCGGCGCGTGCGCTTGACCGGCGATGGTGAGCTGACCGACAGCATGATTGCCGAATGGTCGGATGACGACGAGAAGCCGAAGCGGTCACGGTCGTAGGGGAAGCGTACAACCTTCGACGGATGTAATTTTTGTTATTTTCGTGTACGATTGTCACCATTCAAAGGTAATGGACATGACTCGACAAATCGTACCGCTGGAAGCCAGCAAGAGAAATATCTTTGCTACGCGCAAAGGGTTGTTGATCGTACTTTGGGCAGTGCGCCAGTATGGTCCGTTGAGTTTCTGGGATTTGTACCGCGTTATTTTCGGACATGACTTTGCCGAGGAACAGCGCACGAATCTCGGACGGGAGCGCGGCGGCAGCGAAGACCAGATCAAGGCAGCGCGGATGGTCAGCCGCTTCGGGGCGAACGGACACTTCAAGATCATGCTCGAAGGGATTATCACCACGCTGGAACGCAGCGAACTGGTGAGCGTGACCTATGCCGAGAATGATCGCTCGGTCGAGACGATGACGATCAAGGTCACGCCGATCCTCGCCGCACTGCAAAACATCTTCCGCATCAGCTTGACGGAATTCGTCACTGCGCAGGGTGAGTTCGTCGCCTCATATCCGATCTTCGGCGAACCGCTGCCGCCGGAAGATGACAAGTGGGCGGATGTGTTCGTGATCATGCCGTTCGACCCGACGATGAAAGAGGTCTACGACGACCACATCGTCAAGGTGATCGAGCGCATGGGCATGACGATCAAGCGCGGCGATGCGTTTCTATCGTCGCAGTCGATCATCGACGAGGTGTGGTCGGCAATCTACCATTCGGAAATCTGCATCGCCGATTGTACCGGACGCAATGCCAACGTCATGTATGAATTGGGCATCGCGCATACGCTCGGTCGCCCGGTGATCTTGATCTCGCAGTCGGTCGATGACATCCCGTTCGACATCAGCCACCGCCGGATTATCACGTATGACCCGCAGAACCTCGCCCCGCTGCAAGAGAACCTCGCGCAGATCGTGCGCGATCTGGGCTACGGCACTGCCTGATACGCCTGTTCCATCCTGTTTAGATTTGTATTACAATACTGATTCGGGCACGGCAAAGGCGCTCGTCCTTTGCTGCACCTTTGCCCGTATTTTCTGCGTATATTGAGTGTGGCTTACCGTTAGAAAAGAGAAGGATAGTCAGGTGGACGATCACAACGATGAGCTAGCGCCGCTGCCGCACCTCGAACAGGATACCCCGGCGGCGAGTTCGACGCGCAAACGGTCAGGCTGTTTGACGGCGTTTCTCGGCGCGCTCGGCTGCATGGGGGCGCTCGCCATAATCCTCGTTGCGGCGGTTTTGCTTGGCGTCACGTCGCTCGGTGGGGTGCTCAACGGCGTGGGCGGGCTGCTCGGCGTGGGGATCGCCGCGCCGCCGCCGGTCGCGGGGATCGTGTCGTCGCAGACGATTGTGCAGGGGATTCAACCGCTCGGTCA